>CAZJJF010000442.1:0-3117 GCA_964546245.1 uncultured Anaerolineales bacterium | reverse complement strand
GGCCGTGTTGGTGTGGTTGCTGCCGACGGCCCTCGTCACCCCGTCGCCGTACAGGTATTCGTCCAGGCCGAAGGTGTACGCCTCGGCCGGCCCCGCCAGTCGGTAGGCGTCCACGTGGTATAGGGGCAGCCGCCCCGACTCATACTCGCGCAGCAGGGTGAACGTGGGGCTGATGATCGGCTCGCGAATCGCCAGGCCGCGCCCGATGCCCTGGGTCAGCGTGGTCTTGCCCGCGCCGAGGTTACCGCGCAGCACGATCACGTCACCGGCGCGCACGAGACGGGCGAGGGCCGCGCCGACAGCCATCGTCTGCTCGCGGGAATGGGTCAGTATGTGAAGAGCAGGGGGGGAATTATCGCGACGCATGCGAGAATTATAGACGGCGCGCGGCATCTTGGCTAGCCCTTGTCGAGAGGAGCTACCCATGCCAGGTTCGTCGGGCAACTAAAAGTGTGCTACCATTGCGACCACCGACCACCGACCACCGACCACCGACTACCGACCACTGGCTTCAGCAATGCGTATTCTCCTGATCTCCGATATTCACGCTAATCTGGCTGCCCTGGACGCTGTGCTCGCCGACGCTGGCCCCTTCGACCGGGTGTGGTGCCTGGGGGATCTGGTGGGCTACGGGCCAGAGCCTAACGAGTGCGTCGAACGTGTGCGCGACCTGCGCCGCTATCAGTGCCTGGCCGGTAACCACGACTGGGCCGCCCTCGGCAAGCTCGACCTGGATGACTTCAACACCGACGCGCGACTGGCCGCGCTATGGACGCGCCAGACCCTGGCCCCCGCTAACCGCGCCTTCCTTGAAGCGCGGCTGGCGGCCATCGGCCCGCTGGAAGCTCACTTCAGCCTGGTTCACGGTAGCCCGCGCCAGCCTATCTGGGAATACATCCTGGATGAGACGGTCGCCGCCGCCAACTTCCCCCTGTTCGACACTCCCTTCTGCCTGGTCGGCCATACCCACGTGCCGGTTATCTACGCCGAGACGGGCGGGCGTCCCCTGGCCCTCCTGCCGCCCGAAAACGAACCCTTCGCCCTGAGCGGCCAGCGGCTCATCATCAATCCCGGCAGCGTTGGTCAGCCCCGCGATGGCGACCCCCGCGCTAGCTACGCCCTGCTGGACACAGACGCGCTGACCATCACCTACCGCCGTGTCGAGTATCCCATCGAGGCGACGCAGCAGAAGATGGTGGCCGCCGGTCTGCCGCCACGCATCATCGCCCGCCTCAGCTACGGCTGGTAGCGGGTCAAGGAAGCCCGCATGCCTAAGCAAGGCGAGATCGACTACATCAAGAACATCCCCGCCGAGGCGGTTCAGCAAGCCCTCGGCAAGCCCTTCTCCTACGAGATGTGCGGCCGCTACCTGATGGACATCGGCGCCATCCTCAGCCTGCTGCCCGACTGGCCGCCCGCGCGCATCCTCGATCTCGGCGTGGGTACCGGCTGGACGAGCATCTTCATCGCCAAGCGCGGCTTCGACGTGGTCGGGCAGGACATCGCCGCCGACATGATCGCCCTGGCTAACGAGAACAAGGCGCGGTGGGGCATCGACAACGTCGATTTCGTGGTGAGCGACTACGAAGCCATGACCTTCGACCACGAGTTCGACGCCGCCGTCTTCTACGACTCCCTGCACCACGCCGTCGACGAGCGGCTGGCCCTGGCGAAGGTCTACCAGGCCCTCAAGCCGGGCGGCAAGGTCATCACTGTCGAGCCTGGCGAGGGCCATTCGCAATCGCCGGAGTCCATCGAAGCCATGCGGCGCTGGGGCGTGACCGAGAAGGATATGCCCCCCCATCATATCATGTCTATTGGGCGAGAGATTGGCTTCCACAACTTCAAGGTCTACGCGCGCTACCACGTCCCGCAACTCATTTACGATGGCAGCCTGCCGCCACCGCCGCCTGCGCGCATCCGTCGCGTGACGCACAACCTGCGCGCGGCGTATGCCGCACTGGTCGGCCCCACGCCGCCCCCCACCCCGCCGGACCCCGCGCCCCCGCTGGCGCTACGCGCCTCCAACATCCTCACCATGCTCAAGTAGCTACACTCGCGCCGCCCACCGGCTGAGTCTCGCCCCATGCCCCCAGCGCCCACCCCTGACGACGACGCCCTACGGCGCGAGTGCCACGCCGCCGCGCGCCGCGTCCTCGCCAACCACGGCTGGGCCCTGGTGGACGACGAGGCCGCCTTCGTGGCCGAGGTAATGTCCGCCGTCCAGGCGTCCCCCGGCCGCGCCGGTGACAGCCTCACCCGCCGCGCCGAGCGCGCCGTCATCCACGCCTACTGCCCCTGCCTGTACGCCGCCTGCCGCGCCGGTCACGGGCGACGCGCCGCCCAGGCCTTCGACGAGCTGGGCCGCTACCTGCACGCCGTCGCCCGCAGCCGTAGCCGCGACCCACAGCGCGCCCAGGACGCCGCCCAACGCGCCCTCGAAAGCGTCTGGCAGCACCTGGACGACGTGCGCGAGCCGGAAGCCTTCCTCGGCTACGCCCGTGTCATCCTGCTGCGCGAGATGGGGCCGCACGGCGCATCTCGCCCCGAGCTGCTGAGGTTCGTGCCGCTACGGGGTGACGACGCGGTGGAAGAGGAAGGCGTCGTCCTGCCCGATCCCCACGCCGCCGCTGCCACCGACAGCATCGAGCGCGCCGCCGCGGCCCCGGCCTTGCGCGCCGCGCTACGCGACTGCCTGCGCAGCGCGGCCCAGCGCGAGGTCATCGAACGGCTGTTCCTGGCCGAGGAGAGCGTCACCATCGTCGCCGACGCCCTGGCGACGACGCCCGCCAACGTGTGGGTGCTCAAGAGCCGCGCCCTCTCCCACCTGCGCCGCTGCCCGGAGGTGACGCGGGCGCTGGCGGGGTGAGGGTGGCCGGTAGGGCGCGTTTGACCGTGGTGGCGAAACAAGTTATGTTTTGGAGGTCGGCGTGTTCACGACGACAGACCCACAAGGCCGCCCGGTCGAGTTAACGACGCGGAGTTACACCGATCACATCCTTGTCGAACATCCGGATATGTCAGACGTGGACGAGATAGAGCTGGCCATTCGGATGCCGGAGGTGATTGCTCAAGATGCCATCGATCCCGAGCGGACCGTTTACTACCGAACCTATC
>CAZJJF010000441.1:0-3119 GCA_964546245.1 uncultured Anaerolineales bacterium | reverse complement strand
CTATTGCCGAGTGGTTGTTCGGCCAGCCGGCCGTCTCTGGGCGCGTATCGAGGCTATCGTCGATGCTGGCCCTGATGGCAACGTTCGAGCCGTTTCTGCTCGCGCCGCTGCTGCTGTGCCTGGCGCTCGCTCTCCTGGCGCGCTCGCGCCTCGCCCTTGTCGCCCTGTTGGCCGCGGCGCTGCCTTTTGTCCTCTACTACCTGCCCCTGTTTCTGCCGCGACTGCCCGCCCCTACGCCATCTCGCGCTGTCACGGTAATGACTCACAACATCCTCGCCGCCAGCCGCGACACGGATCGCCTCGCCGAGACTATTCTGTCCCAGGACGCCGACATCGTGGCTCTCCAGGAACTGGTCGGCAATCACGCCGCACGCCTCGCGCCCCGGCTTGCCACCACCTACCCCTACCGGGTTATCTACGCCGACCAGGGGTTGGGCCTCTACAGCCGCTACCCCTTGCGTGATGTCCAGCTTCTCACCCTGGCCTCCGAAGGCTCCTACGCCATCCGCGCCGTCGTCGATTTGCCGGGCGGCCCGGTGACCGTCTTCAACGCCCACCCGCGCAACCCCCGCATCGACTGGACCCCAGGCGCTGGCTCGCTGCTCTACGTCGCCAACTTCGACCCATCGCGGCGGGACCGGGCCGTCGCCTCCCTCGTCAACGCCATCGACCGGGTGAAGGGGCCGGTGATCGTCCTGGGCGATCTGAACCTGCCTGACCGCAGTGGCGCGTATCGCCAGCTGACCGCGCACCTCGATGACGCCTATCGCGAGGCCGGCTGGGGATTGGGCTATACTTTTCCCGAAGGCCTTGTGTGGGGCCGCTTCTGGACTCCTTTCCCCTTCCTACGCATCGACTACGTGCTCCACTCGCCTGAGATTCGGGCGCTGGAGGCGCGGCGTGGCCCACCTAGTGGCTCGGACCATCTGCCCGTCGTCGCGCGCCTCGGCCTGCCGGGCTGAGAGCGGAGGGCGAAGGGCGAAGGACCAACGGGCTAAGCCACTTGGGCCTTCGTCCTTCATGTGCGCCCTGCAATCGCGCTACGCTCCACGGTCCACGCCCGCGGCAAGCTCAAGCCATATCTCCCCGTACACCGCCTCCTGCTGTGCGATCACCACGCGCTCCTTGATCAGCTCCAGGAGCGCCAGGAAACCCGCGACCACCTCATAGCGCGTGGCCGCCTGGGCCAGCCAGGCGTTGAAATCCAACCGTCCCCACCGGATGCGCTCCCGCAGTTCCGCCATCTTGCTCTCGACCGTCACGGTATGCGGCTGCACCGGCATCTCAGCCGACGGCGCAGCCGGCAGCCGCGCCAACGCGCGCCGCAGCGCCACCATCAGATCGTCGAGCGTCACGCCGTTCAGCCCCAGCGTAGGCGGCAGAGCCGGCGGCAACGCCTCACGGGTGAAGACCTGCAAGTTGGCCGCCTCGCGTGCCTGCAACCCCGCCGTCGCCTGCTTGAAACGCTGATACTCGCGCAACTGGCGGGCCAGCGCCTCGCCCACATCTTCCTCCGCCTCATCCTCCTCATCCGGCGCTGGCGGGGGCGGCAGCAGGCTGCGTGACTTGATGAGCAGGAGTCTGGCCGCGACAGCGAGAAAATCGGCCAGCAGGCGCGGATCCGGCGCGTCGAGGGCGCGCACGTGGGCTAGAAACTGGTCAGTCACTGCCGCCAGCGCGATGACAGTGATATCTAGCTCACGCTCCTCGATGAGACTCAATAGCAAGTCCAGGGGGCCGTCGAAGGCGGGGAGTTGGACGCGGTACGGCTCAGTCACGAGCGGCAGGGGTGTGGCGAGCCACTACGACGCGGGGCGGTCGGCAGCAGAGGGGTAGGGCGGCGCATCGATAGGCTGGGATGCGGTCGGAGGCATGGGAGGCTCGGCATCGCTATCGGCCGCGCCGAAGGGCCACTGCGGGACGGGTGGTTCTGCCAGCGAGACGTCCTCGGCCGTGACTTCGCTATCGTCAGTCGCGACGAAGGGGGTCGCGACCATGCCATCCTGTGGCAAGGCGTCGTCCAGGTTACCGTCGCCATCGGTAGACACCTCCGGCGGCGCAGCGGGGGCCAGGTTGGTGGCCTCGCCCATCATGCTCTGGACGCGGTAGATGAGATCGTATTTCCAGGCCGCCCCCAGCAACCACTGGCTGCCCGGGCAGGTCACGTTGACCAGCTCGCGATGCCCTTGAATCGCATCCACCGGCAGATGCAACCCACGCCGCAGCCAGACGCACAGCGCAGCCACCGCGTCGAGCTGATTCGGCGGCGGGGGTGCGCTCTCGAAGTCGCCGAGGAGGGCGATGCCGACGCTGGCGGCATTGAACTGGCGAGCGTGGTAGGTGATGGTCGTCAGTGCATTGGTCTGGACGACTCGCCCATCGGGATAGACCACATAATGGTAGCCAATGCCCGGCCAGTTCAGATCGGCGACGTGATAGCCCGCGATGACCTCCGGCCCCACTTCGGCCGCCACGCCGGTATGGTGGATCACGAGATGCGTGATCTGCGCAAGGGGTCGGCTCTCATAGCGGAGCGTCGCGTGACGCGGCAGGCGGGACACGACAACCGGCAGATTGAATGGCGGAGACTCCAATACGGTATCGGCTGCCTCGGCCGGGCTGGGCGCATACCCACCCCGCCGCGCCAGCACCTCCGTCCCCAGCGGCTTCACCCGCACCTGGCCCGGCGCCGTCTCCTCCAGGGCCAGGCGTTGGAAGTATTGGGTCGGCAAGCCATTCTCCATCAGGCGCTCTGTGATAGGCAGGCCACACATCTCGACGCCATAGCGATTGAAGAAGTCGAGAAAGGCTCCCTCTACGTTGCATCCGGTTTCCGGAAAAGCGCGCCCCCCCAGCGAGGCCGCTGTCGTCTCGAGCATGCCGACCATCCTCCCACTCGTTCAAGCTGCAACCACGTCATTATACGTGTGGCCGAAGGCACGGGCAAATAGGCGTCGAGGACCACTATGTTCATGCAACTCTGGCCGCCAGCGCGCGTATAGCACAGTGAATGACAGCGGCCAGGCCGCACCGACCTGAAAGGATGTTAGAAACCATGGATCGTCAAGAGAACGTCAATGTCGAGACCCCCGCGTGGCCCCTTGTCGCGCAAACCCCCT
>CAZJJF010000440.1:0-3123 GCA_964546245.1 uncultured Anaerolineales bacterium | reverse complement strand
CAGCCGTCCCTCGGCGGTCCAGCCGTCGTGCCTGTGCGCATCCTGGATGCGGAGAGCGACGCCGACCACAACCGCTCAGTGGTGACGCTGGTTGGCCCGCCCCACGCCGTGACCGAGGCTGCCTTCCAGATGGCAGCGACGGCGGCGCGGCTCATCAACCTGGACGAGCACCACGGCCAGCACCCGCGCATGGGCGCGACGGACGTCATCCCCTTCATCCCTCTGCGCGACGCGACGCTGGCCGACTGCGTGGCCCTGGCGCGGCAGGTGGGCCAACGCCTGGGCGATGAACTGGGCATCCCCGTCTACCTGTACGAGGCGGCTGCCACGCGCCCCGAGCGGGTCAACCTGGCCGACGTGCGGCGCGGCGAATACGAGGGCATTCGCGCTGAGATCGACACGCCCGCCCGAGCGCCCGACTTCGGGCCACGGCGAGTCGGCACGGCGGGGGCGACGGCCGTCGGCGCGCGCGCGCCGCTGGTAGCCTACAACATCTACCTGGGCACGTCGGATGTGTCCATCGCCAAACGCATCGCGAAGGTCGTGCGGCATTCCGGCGGCGGGTTGCGCTACGTCAAGGCGCTGGGCCTGGACGTGGGCGGCCGCGCCCAGGTGTCGATGAATATGACCGACTATACCCAGACCCCCCTGCATCGTGCCTATGCGCTGGTGCAGTCGGAGGCAGAGCGGTATGGGGTGGCGGTGGTCGAATCGGAGGTGGTGGGACTGGTTCCCCAAGACGCGCTGCTGGACGCCGCCGAGCATAGCCTGCGCCTGAACCACTTCAAGCGTGAGCAGGTCCTGGAGAGGCGGCTGGGCGAGATTCCGGAGGTGTCGCCGGCGGCTTTTGTCGCGGAGGTCGCGGCGGCCACGCCTGCGCCGGGTGGCGGGAGTGTGGCGGCGCTGGTGGGATCGCTGGCGGCGGCGCTGGCCCATATGGCGGCCGGGTTGACGGTGGGGCGCAAGAAATACGCGGCTGTCGAGGACCGGATGCAGGCGACGCTGGCGGAGGCCGACACGCTGCGGGCGGACTTGCTTCGGCTGGTGGACGAGGATGCGCTGGCATTCCAGCGCGTGATGGCCGCCTACCGCCTGCCCAAAGCGACGGAGACCGAGGCGGCGGCGCGGCAGGCAGCCGTCCAGGCTGCCCTGGTCGGAGCGGCGCAAACGCCCCTGGCAACGGCGGAGAAGGCGGTCGCCGCCTTGCGACTCCTGCTTCCAGTGGCCCGCGATGGCAACCCCAACGCACGCACCGACGCAGCCGTGGGCGCGCTGATGGCGGAGGCGGCGACGCGGGGGGCCGCTCTCAACGTGCGCGCCAACGTGCGGGACATCGATGACAATGAGGTCGCCACGCAACTGGCGGTGGCCATCAACGTCCTGGAGGCCGAGGCAGCGACGCTGGCGGCGGAGGTCGTGGCGCTGGCGAGCTAAGGAACAAGACAAGTCCCCTCGCCTAGGGGCGGGGGGACCAGGCCCGGAGAGGGGGACCAACGGGCACGACGGTGGTCGGTCGTCGGTGGTCGGTCGTCAGTGGCCGGCCGTCAGTGGCCGTCGGTAGGCAGTGGGGCGAAGAGGTCAACCTTGCTGCCGTCGGGATCGAAGACGACGGCGTAACGCTGGCCCCAGAAGGCGTCCCACGGTGGCTTGTGGCTCGCGAAACCGGCAGCGACGACGCGCGCGTAGAGGGCATCGACCTCGGTGGGGCTGTCGCACTTGAAGGCAAGGCCCAGGCGCTGGCCGACTGGCTCCTGCCAGTCGGGATCGAAGCCCTTGACCATCTCGAGGCTGTTCCACGAGATGCGGTAGCCGTTGGGGGTAATGACCTCGACGTAAGCCTGGTCCGCGCCTTCTTCCGGGATGTCGAGGCCAAGCAGGCGGTAGAAGCGCAGTGAAGCCGCCATGTCGCGGACGGTCAGGCCAACCATGTCGGGTAGCACGGGCATTGGGGGACTCTCCTCAGCTAGTCGCGGCGGGTGGGCAGCGGATGTGGCCATCCGCTGCGAGCGGACGACGGGGCGGCGAGGGTAGCCGTCCACCGCGAGAGCGGTCCATACGACGGCAGTGGGGGCGGCCGACTGGCCGCCCCCATGATTGTACACCTATCCCGGTATGGGAGCTAAAGGCTCCTGCCGGGTCAAGGCGGGTTGGGCAGGACGTTGCAGATAGCGCCGGTCATGTCACTCACCGTGTACAGCTGCGGTGAGTTCACGCTACCACCGGCCTGGATGTTTGGCGCACCGGCCAGCACCCCCGACACGGTCACGTAGTTCGCGCCGTTGACCAGACGCAACTCGTAAGGCTCGCACGGGTTGAGGTTGGTAAACTGGAAGTAGCCATCGGCGTTGGTCGTCCGCTCAGCCAGGAGCATCCCGCTCGCGCCACCACTGGGCGCGGGAACCCAGAGCTGGACCTTGCGGCCCTGGACGGTGCTGTTCACTGCCGTGCACGAGGCGGCCACATAACCCTGGACGACGCCTGTCGGCGCGCTCAGGTCGACGACGGCGGGGCCGTCATCGCGCTGGCAAGGAACCAGGACAGCGTTGGCGAAGCCCGCCATCTGCACCCTGTCCACGTTGCCATTGGGGAAGGGCACCGGGCGGTTGACCGGGTTGACTTCCACCGTATAGCTGCGACCGGTTTGCAGGTTGGGCACGACGATCTGGCCATTGGCGTCGACACCGCCGATGTACACCGGCTCGCCGCGCGCGTCGCGGATGGTGACCTGCGCGCCACTGTAGACCGAGACATCGCCAGCCTCCGCGCCGCACAGGTCGAAGATCACCTGAGTGGCGGGGCAGCTAGTCTGCTGGCAGCCGGGGCAGGCATCCGGCGACATCGGTGGGTTGTACCAGCTCTGGTGGATCGGCACAGCCTCGTAAGCCTTCAACAGGTCTTGCGGGATGCTGGGGCTGCCCTCAAGCCGGCCGCGCTCCAGGACCGTTGCCGCCAACATCGGCCCGCCCTCTTGATCCGAGCAGGTCGCGGTGATGACAGCCGAGCCGTTGAAGCCACTGGGCAGAATGCCCATATCCACCAGGCGGATGTAGTCGACGAACTTCTCGTTCAGCGTCTGGCACACCGACGTGATGTAGCCATTCTGGTCGTAGAAGTCGATGCGCA
>CAZJJF010000439.1:3063-3146 GCA_964546245.1 uncultured Anaerolineales bacterium | reverse complement strand
GGCCTCATCATCGACATGGGCATCCACGACTTCGACGTGTCGCGCTGGCTGATGGGCAGCGAGGTCGAGCGCGTGTCGGCCGA
>CAZJJF010000439.1:0-3053 GCA_964546245.1 uncultured Anaerolineales bacterium | reverse complement strand
GGGCCGCATCGGCCGCCCGGTGACGGTCAAGTCCGTCGGCCGTGACCCCTTCTGCCCCCGCGCCGAGTTCGCCGACCCGGCCAAGAGCGGCGGCCTCATCATCGACATGGGCATCCACGACTTCGACGTGGCGCGCTGGCTGATGGGCAGCGAGGTCGAGCGCGTCTCGGCCGAGGGTACGCTGGCCGTGTGCGATACGCTGGCCGCCGTGGGCGACATCGACAACGCCCTGGTGAACCTGCGCTTCGCCAACGGTGGCCTGGGCAACGTCGAGGTCAGCCGCCACGCCTTCTACGGCTACGACATTCGCACCGAGGTTCTCGGCTCGGAGGGCGGCCTCAACATTGGCGGCTACCAGCACCTGCCCGTCCTGCTGCTCACGCGCGACGGCGCGCAGCACGACGTGCTGCCCTACCTGATGGAGCGTTTCGGCCCCGCCTATCAGGCCCAGATTCAGGCTTTCGTTGACGGCGTGCGCGACGCCAGGCCCCTCGCGCCGGGCGGGGCGGATGCCCTGGCCGCGCTGGAAATCGGCGTGGCGGCGACCCTGTCCGCCCGCGAGGGGCGTCCCGTCGCCCTGGCCGACGTGCGCTAACACCAGACCTGTCAGGTCTCACCAGAGTCAATGGGAAGTCAGGCTAGCATGACAGACTCATACGACGTAATCACCATGGGCCGCTCGTCCATCGACCTGTACGCCAACGATGTGGGCGCGCCCTTCGTGGACATCAAGAGCTTCGCCGCTTACGTGGGCGGCTGTCCAACCAACATCAGCGTCGGCGCGCGGCGACTCGGCGTCCGCTCGGCTGTCCTGACGGCCGTCGGCCAGGATGTGGTGGGCGACTTCATCCTCCACTTCCTGGACCAGGAGGGCGTCGAGACGCGCTTCATCCCCCGCAAGTCCGGCCACCGTACCAGCGCCGTCATTTTGGGCATCGAGCCGCCCGACAAGTTCCCGCTGACCTTCTACCGCGACAACTGCGCCGACATCGAACTGACCATCGACGACGTGCAGGCCACCCCCATCGCTGAGGCCCGCGCCTTCCTGCTCAGCGGCACGGGCCTCAGTAAGGAGCCTAGCCGCAGCGCCACCCTCTTCGCCGCCGAGACGGCCCGCGCCGCCGGTGTGCCCGTCATCCTGGACATCGACTTCCGCCCTGACCAGTGGCACGACCCGCGCGCCTTCGGCGTGACGGTGCGCGCGGCGCTACGCCTGGTGGACATTGTGTTAGGTACGGAGGACGAGATCAACGCCGCCATGCTGACCGACCCTGCCCAGATCCGCGTCACCCACTCCCAGGTAACCGACGCCCGGGTGGCGGGCGATATCGACGAGGCCATCGGCGCACTACTGGCGCTGGGACCGCGAGTATTGCTACAGAAGCGCGGAACCCACGGCTCGCGCATTCACGAGCGGCAGGCTAATGGCCTGGTGCTGCAATCGGATGCGCCCGGTTTCCCGGTCGAGGTGTACAACATCCTCGGCGCGGGCGACGCCTACGCGGCGGGCGTCATCTGCGGCATGACCCGCGGCTGGGACTGGTATCGCTGCGCGCGGCTCGGTAACGCCTGCGGCGCGATTGTCGTGACGCGCCACGGCTGCGCCAACTTCATGCCCTACTTCGATGAAGCAATGCAGTTCATTGACGAGCGCGGCGGGCTGTAGGCGCTGGCTTACGACCACCACAAGACGACGGAGACTCGATATGGGCACAACTCGCCGCCTGACCATGGCGCAGGCGATTGTCGCCTTTCTCAAGCAGCAATATGTCGAGCGTGATGGTGTCGAGCAGCCCTTCTTCGCGGGCTGCTTTGGCATCTTCGGCCACGGCAACGTGTCGGGGATCGGCCAGGCCTTGCAGCAGAACCCCGACTTCCGCTTCTACCAGACACGCAACGAGCAGGCGATGGTCCACACGGCCACGGCCTACGCCAAGGTCAAGAATCGCCGGCAGACCTTCGTCTGCACCTCGTCCATTGGCCCTGGTGCGACCAACATGGTCACTGGTGCGGCCACGGCGACCATCAACCGTCTGCCGGTCCTGCTGCTACCCGGCGACATCTTCGCCCGCCGCAACGTGGCGCCGGTCTTGCAGCAGCTCGAGTCGGAGCATTCCCAGGACATCTCGGTCAACGACTGCTTCAAGCCCGTCGCCCGCTACTGGGACCGTCTCAATCGCCCTGACCAGGCCATCACGACCCTGCCCGAGGCGATGCGTGTCCTGACCAGTCCGGCTGAGACGGGCGCGGTCGTCCTGGCCCTCCCAGAGGACACCCAGACCGAGGCCCACGACTACCCGGCCGCCCTGTTCGAGCGGCGCGTCTGGCGCATCGCCCGCAACCGGCCCGACCGCGCCGCCGTGGCGCGCGCTGCCGACCTGATACGCGCCGCCCGACGGCCCCTCATCGTGGCGGGCGGCGGCGTCATCTATAGTGAGGCGACCGAAGCCCTGCGCACCTTTGTCGACGCGACCGGCATCCCCGTGGGCGAGACGATGGCGGGCAAGGGCAGCCTGCGCTACGATCACCCGCTATGCCTGGGGGCCATCGGCGCGACGGGCACGCTGGCCGCCAATCGCATCGCCCTGGACGCTGACCTGATCATCGGCATCGGCACGCGCTACAGTGACTTCACCACCGCCTCCAAGACCCAGTTCCAACATCCCGACGTGCGCTTCGTCAACATCAATGTCACCGACTTCGACGCCCACAAGCACCACGGCGTCGCCCTGGTGGGCGACGCGCGCGCCTGCCTGGAGGAATTGCTGCCGCTGCTGGCAGACTACCGCATCGACACGGCCTACGAAGCCGAGGCGTGCGCCTTGCACGACCAGTGGGAGGCAGAGGTCGACCGCCTGTACGCCGTGCGGCACGCGCCCCTACCCAGCCAGGGCGAGCTGATCGGCGCGGTCAACGAGTTGAGCGGCCCTTCGGCCATCATGGTCTGCGCAGCGGGCAGCCTGCCGGGCGATCTGCACAAGCTGTGGCGGGCGCGCCACCCTAAAAACTACCACATGGAGTACGGCTACTCCTGCATGGGCTACGAGATCGCG
>CAZJJF010000438.1:0-3155 GCA_964546245.1 uncultured Anaerolineales bacterium | reverse complement strand
GCTGGAGCCAGTGATACTTCTGGCGCGGGTAGCGGCGGTCCATGTCCTCGGCCAGCATGGCCGGGCTGAGGCGGTTGCCCGCGAACAGGTCGTTGTGCAGCGGGATGAACACATCCGCGCCAAGCATCGCCACCAGGTCGGCCGCCTCCTGCGGGTACAGGTTGCCCACGATGTGCTGCTGGTCGCGCCAGTAATCGCGGCCGTTGACGGGCAGCGCGGCGATGTCCACCCGCCGCCCCCTCAGCGCGTCCAGCAATTCGGGGGCGAGGACCGTGTCACCGGAGTGATACAGCGTCACGCCATTGAGGTCCACCAGGTAGCCCAGGTAGCGGTGCTGGCCCGCCGCGTCGCGCTCCAGGTCGTAATGCGCGGCGGGGATGGGCGTGACGGTCAGCGCGCCCAGGGTCAGCGGCTGGCCGACCGGCGCGGCGCGCACGCGGTCGTCGGCCACGCCCGCCGCGCGCAGGATGGCGCGACTCCACGACGAGCCGACGAACACGGCCTGGGGCGAAGCCTTCGCCAGCGGGCCGACGGTCGCCCCGTCGGTGTGGTCCAGGTGGTCGTGGGTCAGCAGGACCACGTCGGCGTTCGCCACGCTATCGGGGACGAGCGGCGGCGGGAACGCCCGCTTGAAGGGTTCCGGCGACGCGTCGGGCGGATTCGTTTCGCCTGTCAGGTAAGGGTCGATGTAGACGATGGTATCGCCGCCCTTGAGGACCAGGCCCGCCTGGCCGAGGAACCACACGGCCAGGGTGTCGGGCGGTACGGGCAGGCGATCGATCTGGCGGCTGAGGGCGGGGCCGGTGGGCATAGGGTGTTCTCCAGGTGCATCAGATTCCGGTGGGGTAGGCGTACTTTGGGTGCGACCAGGGACGAAGGACCAATGACGAATCGGAGAAGTCCTATTGGTCGATGGTCCTTCGTCCTTCGTCGGCTCCCGGCGCCATCTCCCCCCGCAAGTTCGTCTCCATCTGGCGGCGAATCTCGGCGGGCGGGTAGTCTTTGCTGGACAGGTAGAATAGCTTGGTCAGCGCGGCCTCGGTCGTCATGTCGTGGCCGCTGATGACCCCCGCCCGCGCCAGGGCCGCGCCTGTTGCATAGCCGCCCTGGTCAACTGTCCCCGACAGGCACTGACTGCAATTGACGATGACCACGCCGCGCGCCGTTGCCTCGGCCAGGGCGTCCAGGAAGGCCACGTCGTGGTCGGGGCCGTTGCCGACCCCGTAGGTTTCCAGCACCAGACCCACCAGGGGTGGGGCCAGGATGTGGCGCACGAAGTCGGCAGCGATGCCGGGGAACAGGCGCAGCGCGCCGACCCGCGGCTCGCCCAGCTCCTGGACCCGCAGCGGCGCATGGGGTGCGGCCGGTCGCCGCACGCGGGGCCAGTCGATCTCGATGTCGATGCCGGCGACGCCGAGGGGCGGAAAGTCGGGCGAGTCGAAGGCCTGGAAGCCGTCGGCGCTGACCTTCACGCTGCGACAGCCGCGCAGCAGCCGCCCGCCGAAGAACAGGCACACCTCGGGCGCAGGGTAGTGGGCCGCGATGAGCAGACTCGTGATGAGGTTCTCGCGGGCGTCGTTGCGTATCTCGCACAGGGGAATCTGGGAGCCGGTCAGAATGACGGGCTTGGCCAGGTCCTCCAGCATGAAGGCCAGCGCCGACGCCGTGTAGGCCATGGTGTCCGTACCGTGCAGGACGATGAAGGCGTCGTAGTCGGCGTAATGGGCGGCCAGGTCGCGGGCGATGTCGCGCCACTGGCGGGGTGTCATGTTGGACGAGTCGAGCAGCGGCTCGTACTCGTGTAAGGTGTACACCGGCATGCCCTCGGCCTGCAATTCGGGCATAGCTGCCATCTGCGCGGCCAGGAAGCCCGGCGCGGGCGCATAGCCGTAGGGCGTGCGCCGCATGCCGATGGTTCCGCCTGTGTAGGCGATGTAGACGCGGGGCAGCAATGGTTCCTACTTCTGCTTGAAGGCGTCATCGAAGGCGATGTTCGACGGCGTCAGGTCCAGCCGGCGGACCAGGGCCAGGGCTTCCGGCGCGCCCTGGTCGCGGTTCATGCCGTTGTCCTCCCACTCGATGGAGTAGGGGCCGCTGTAGCCGATGTCGTTAAGGGCGCGGAAGACGCGCTCGAAGGGCACACCGCCCCGACCGGGTGAGACGAAGTCCCAGCCGCGCCGCCGATCGCCGAAGTACAGATGCGAGCCGAGGATACCGTTGCGCCCGTCCAGGTTGCGCACCGACTCCTTGACGTGCATGTGGTAGATGCGGTCGCTGAACTCATAGATGAAGGCGACCGGGTCCAGTATCTGCCAGTAGAGGTGGCTGGGATCGTAGTTGATACCGAAGGCCGGGTGGTTGCCTATGGCATCCAGGGTGCGGCGCGTCGTCCAGAAGTCGTAGGCGATCTCACCGGGGTGGACCTCCAGGGCGAATCGGACGCCCTCCTTCTGGTACTCGTCCATGATTGGCCCCCAGGTGTCGGCGAACTCCTGGTAGCCCGCGTCGATCATCTCTGGCGGTACGGGCGGGAACATCGCCAGCACGTGCCAGATAGGGGAGCCGGTAAAGCCGTTGACGACAGGTACGCCAAACTTTGCCGCCGCCCGCGCCGTGTCGATCATGCGCTGCGCCGCGCGTTTCCGCACGCCCCCCGCCTCGCCGTCGCCCCAGAGGTCGGGCGGCAAGATGCTCTTGTGGCGGGCGTCAATGGCGAAGTCGCTGACCGCCTGCCCGACGAGGTGATTACTGATGGCGAAACATTGGAGATTGTGGCGGTTGAGGGTATCCCACACCGCCTTGACGTAGGACGAGTCAGAAAGGGCGCGTGGCACATCGAATTGCTGATTCCAACAGGCGAGCTCCAGGCCGTCGAAACCCCACTGACTCGCCTTGCGCGCCACCTCGTCGATGGTCAGGTCGGCCCACTGGCCGGTAAACAGGGTCACGGGTCGTGGCACCATGGCCTCCTTGAACAGGCTATCGGGTCGCCCACGTGGGCGAGAATGGGCGGAGGATGCGGCGGCCAGTCGCGCCGACTGCCGGGCGTAGGATAGCCCAATCAGTGTCTCTGGTCAACGCACGCGCACGCCTTGACGGCCTCGTTGTTGGCCGCTATGATCTGTCCGTGACTCTGCCCCTTGATCCCACCTGGC
>CAZJJF010000437.1:0-3165 GCA_964546245.1 uncultured Anaerolineales bacterium | reverse complement strand
CGTTGCGGAGCGCGGCCGGCACGGCGAGCGGGCCCGGCTTCTCGATGTCGGGGAGCTGGCGAGCGAGTTGACGCAGCGGCTGCACCAGGCCGCGGACCACCAGCCATGCGGTGAGCACCGCGAGGAGCAGGAACGCGCCGAGCAGCGCCGTCACGCGGTTGTCGAACCACGGGGTCGGGCGCCGTTGCACGAGGATCAGTTCGCGGCCCACCGCCGGCATCGCCGTCGTCACCATCAGCAGGCCATCGCGGTGGACTGCGGTGCCCGTCGCGGGCAGCGTCGCCAGCAGCGTACGGAGCGCCTCGGGCGCCGCGGGCTCGAGCCCGTCGCCGTTCCGGAAGAACACGTCGTCGTCGCCGATGCGCCGCAGGCGGCCCGCGAGGTCTTCGTTGGCGGGGAGGCCGTTCGTCTCGACGAACGTCGCGGTCGCTGCCGCGACCCGCTCGAGGCGGGCGCGTTCCTGGTCCATCACTTGGGCACGGAGGAACACGGCGAGTGGCCTCGCGACGGCAATCGCATCTAGAAATACGTGAATGCCCTGATATTGCCGCCGATGTTCTCACGATAGGGCGGCTGGCTATCGGCCTCTAGTTTCCAGGAGGCGAGTGATGCGGCGCTAGGGGCGGGGTCTGCTCTCCAGCGCCAGGCGCTCGAGGAGTACGAGTGAGGTGGCGGGGGTGGATAGGGTGGCTATCTCAGCGCGTAATCGCTCGGCCGCCTGGCGATAGTCAGGGTTGCCCAGCACAGCCACGGCGGCGTCACGAATCTGATGGGGCGTCGCGGTGATGACATCCAGCGCCAGGCCGACGCCCAGCGCCTGGCAGCGGGCGGCGTTCAGGGGCTGGTCCGCGCCCAGGGGGAGCAGGACCAGCGGCAGACCGTGAGCCAGCGCGCCAAGTACGCTGCCCGACCCGCCGTGGCAGACCACCAGGTCACAGTGAGGCAACAGGAGCGCCTGGGGCACGAAGCGCTCGATGTGGACGTGGGCGGGCTGCGGGCCAAGCTCGGCGGGGTCCATGTCTCGCCCGATAGTGACGACGAGGTTGATGGGCAACTTGCGCAGCCCAGCGAGGGCGCGCTGAAACAGGTCGCCTGACTCGACGTTGTAAATGGTTCCCAGCGTGAGGTAAACTGTCGGCGCAGTGGGTGGGTGTGCTAACCAGCCTGGGGCTGCGTCTGAATCCAAGTTGCGGGGCGTCGCATTGAAGGCGTGGGCGTTGCCAGGTAGCGGCGCGGCGGGATTGCGGAAGCTGGGTGGGAAGGGCGAGAGCACGAGATAGCGGCCCGGCGCGGCCAGAGCCGGATCGGGCGGCAGGCCATATTCGGCGCGCACCTCGTCCAAGGGGCCGACCACTGCGCCAGGGCGTATGAAAGACCCTTCGGCAATGACTAGGACGGTCGCATAGGGCAGGCCCAGATATTCGGCGACAACCAGCGCCCCGAAATCGGTCTCCTCGCGCACCACCAGGTCGGGGCGCCACGCCTGGCACAGGGGCAGTAGATCCATGGCGCGCTCGCGGGCGATACGTCGGCCGAAACCGACGCCGACAGCCCGAATGTCGCGCTCTACGTTGACGGCCGCCAGCGGCCGCCGGATGGGGGTCAGGCCGCTGTCCGTCCCGGCGGGGAATGCGGGGAAGCCGAGGGCTTGAACGTGGGGAACCATCCAGGGACGGCCGGCGAAAGCGACATTGTGGCCGGCCGCCTGGGCAGCGCAAGCCAGGGGTAGCAATGGTTCCAGGTGACCGTTGCCGCCGGCGAAGGTGAACAGCAGGCGCAATTGTTTCATTTCTCGCTTGCCGAGCCCCTATGGGCCGTGCCGCCGTGGTCGGTATTGCAGCGCCTCGGCGAGGTGGTGGGTCTTGATGCGGTCGCTGCCGTCCAGGTCGGCGATGGTGCGCGACAGCTTCAGGATGCGGTGGAAGGCGCGCGCGCTCAGTTGCAGCTGGCTCATCGCCGCTTTCACCAGCGCCTTGCCGCTGTCGTCTAGCTTGCAGTACTCGCGCACCTCGGCTGGACCCATGTCGGCGTTGCACGTTAGCAGCCCTCGGCCACGATGGTCGCCGTCTTCGGTGGTCGGTGGTCGGTAGTCGGTGGTCGCCGCTGCCAGCCTGTCGCGCTGCACGAGGCGCGCCCGCTCCACCCGCTCGCGGACGACGGCGCTCGTTTCCCCCAGACGATCCGAGGCCAACTTGTCGTAATCCACGCGGGGCACATCGAGGTGGATGTCGATGCGGTCCAGCAGCGGCCCGCTGATGCGCTTCTGGTAGCGGGCGATGGTAGAGGGGCTGCAGGTGCATTGCTTCTGGCTGTCGCCCGCGTAGCCGCAGGGACACGGGTTCATGGCGGCGACCAACTGGAAGCTGGCGGGGAAGGTGAGGGAGCCGCTGGCGCGACTGATGGTGACGATCCGGTCTTCGAGAGGTTGGCGCATGACTTCGAGGGTGCGGGAGTTGAACTCGGGTAGCTCGTCCAGGAACAGCACGCCGTGGTGGGCGAGGGTGATCTCGCCGGGGCGGGGGATGCCGCCGCCACCGACGAGGCCGGCATGGGAGATGGTATGGTGGGGGGCGCGGAAGGGGCGGTGGCGGACGAGGGGCTGGTCGGCGGGCAGCAGGCCGGCGACAGAGTAGACCTTGGTGACCTCAAGGGCCTCTTCGAGGGAGAGGCGGGGGAGGATGCCAGGTAGAGCGCGGGCCATGAGGGTCTTACCGGCGCCAGGTGGGCCAGTCATGATGAGGTTGTGGCCGCCCGCTGCGGCGACTTCGAGCGCTCGCCTGGCGTGCTCCTGCCCCTTGATGTGGGCATAGTCGGTAGCGTAGGGTGGCTCGCTGTCGTCCAGATCGAAGTGGGGCCGCGTGGGTTGTAAGCGGCGTAGACCCTGGAGGTGGGCGACTAGCTCGGGCAGCGTCGCCACGCCGTAGACGTCGAGGCCCTCGACCAGGGCCGCCTCGGCGGCGTCGGCGGCGGGCACGTACAGGGTTGTGATGCCGTAGTCGCGGGCAACAACGGCCATGGGTAGCACGCCGTCGGTATGGCGTACCGCCCCGTCGAGGGACAGCTCACCCAGGAAGGCGGCGGTATCCACCGGCCAGAGTTGCTCGCTCGCCATGAGCAGGCCGACGGCGATGGGCAGGTCGTAGGCGGGGCCTTCCTTGCGCACGT
>CAZJJF010000436.1:0-3186 GCA_964546245.1 uncultured Anaerolineales bacterium | reverse complement strand
GCCCTGGGCATAGACCGGGTTGTCCTTCAGATACGCCTGCATAGCCGCCGTGTCCCGTGAGGCGCGGTTGACAGGGTAATAGTTGCTCTGGATGCCCCACATCGCCGAGGACTCCGGACTCATCCAGAACTTGAGGAACTGCCATGCCGCCAGCGACCGCTCCGGCGTCGTCCTGAGAATCGCCGCGCTCGGCCCAAAGACGTTGACGACCGGCTGGGGCGTCGCGTGCGGATAGGGGGCGAAGGACCAGGCAAAGCGTTCCTGGTTGGTGGCTGGGTCCGTAATCACGCGGCGGTAGAAGGGTACGCCCGTTGACGTACCGAAGGCAAACAGCGTTTTGCCCAGACCGAAGTCGGCCTGGTCGCCGAACTGCTGCCCCGGCTGGTAGGCATAGCCTTTGTCAAACAACTCGCGGTACCAGCGCAGGGTCGCCAGGCCCGGCTCGCGGAAGGCGGGCTGATTATCGGGAGTCAGAATGTCGCCGCCGCGACTGAAGACGAAGGACACGAAGCGCGAGGCGTCGGGCAGCAGCGCAACGCACCACTTGTCGGGTGTCGTTGCCTTGACCTTCGCGCATACCTCTAGAAGCTGCTCGTAGGTCTGCGGCGGCCTATCGTAGCCTAGCGACTTGAGCCAGTCAACGTTGTAGTACATCACATCCGCGCTGACGCCCGGCGGCAGGCTCAGCGTCTGCCCCTGGAAATCGCGGTACTTGTAGGCGTCCAGCAGCGCCGCGTCGATGTTCGCGCTCAGCGGGGCGGCCGCGCCCGCCGACGGCATGCCCAGCCCATACTTGCTGCTCTGCATGAAGGGGTCTAGCGGCTGCACCACGTCTTCGCGGGCATACTCGCTCACCGTATACGGGAAGCTCCACACCATGTCGGGGATGAGATCGGCGGCGATGCCTGTCAACGTCGCCTTGCGCGTCACATCGTACATGCCCTTGTAGACAGGGCGAACTTTGATATTCGGGTATTGCTTCTCAAAGGCGGCGATGATGTCCTTAAGGCCCTGCTCCTGGTTGGCGGTGAAGATGTGCCAGAGAATCACCTCGACCGGCCGACCGCTGATGTCCAGCGCATCCACCGCCGCCACGTCGGCTACGCCCTTGCCGATCTTCTGCCCCGGCGGCGACTCCTGGGTCGGCACGGGGGTGGCCGTGGGTTGGCTCGCCTTCGCTACGGCAGTCGGAGCCGCCGGGGACACGGGGGCCGCCGTGGGCTGGGGCACACTGGGCGCGGGGGCCTGGGCGATGGGCGTGCTTCCCGCGCACGCGCTGACCCACAGCGTCAGGAACAGGGCAGCCACGAGAGGCCAAGAACGCATACAACTCCCTTTATGGTTCGGTCGTCTGCTCAGGTGAGACGGGCTATTCTACCAGCACGAGGTCGCCCTCGCGCAGCCCATCGAGAATCTCCACCTGCTGCCTGTCGCTCAGGCCCGTGGTGACTTCGACTTCCAGGGGGCGACCGTCGCGCACAACGCGCACAATCTTCTGGCGGCCCACGTTCTGCACGGCACGGGCTGGAACCAGCAGAGCATCGGGCTTGGTCTGCGTGGCGATTCTGACGATCGCCGCCATGCCGGGCTTGAGAGCCAGGTCAGTAGGGGCAAGATCGAGCCAGGCCGTGTAGCTCGTCGCGCCCTGGCGCGTCGTGGCGGCAGGGGCCAGCCGCGTCACTGTGGCCGCCAGGGTCTGGCCAGGAAAAGCGTCGAGCCGCACTTCTGCCAACTGGCCCGCCTGGACCAATGGCGCGTCCACTTCCTCCACATCGGCCTCGATGTGCTGCCTCGTGACATCGGCCAGCAGCGCCAGGGGCGCACCCGCGCCAACGTTCTCGCCAGGGCGCGGCGTGACATCCAGCACGACACCCGCGAAGGGCGCGGTCAAGCGCGTCTCGTCGAGGCGGGCGCGGGCCGCGGTCAAGGCCAGTTCAGCCTGGTCGATGCCCGTCTGTAGAGTCGCAATCTCCTCGGGCGGCGCGCCGCCGAGGGCCTTCTCCAGCGCGGCGCGAGCGCGCTGGTAGGCCGCCTTGGCGGCTTCCAGTTTGGCGGCTTCCTCGCTGGTCTTGACGCCGGGCTGCTTCGCGCGGTCGTCGTACTGGGCCTGGGCCACCTCGCGGGCCACGCTCGCCTCACGCACGGCGGCCTGGGCCACCTCGATGTCGGCTGGCGAGCCGCCCGCTCGCGCCTGGTCGAGTCTCTGCCGCCGCGCCGCCAGCTCTAGTTCGGCCTGCCTGACGTCGCGCTCGGCCTGCGCCGCGTCCAGGGTCAGCAGCATCTGCCCCGCCTCGACCCTATCTCCTACTTGAACCTTTACTTCGGCCACGCGCCCACTACCACGTAGCGACAGTTGCGCCTGGCGGTCAGGGCGGACGCGCCCCATCGCCTCGACCGTCGAGTTGATGGGGCCGCGGGTGACACGCACGGCGTTGCCGGGGACGGCAGCGTTGCGCGGCAGCGCCCAGGCGATCACAGCCAGCAGCGCCACCAGGCCGAGGCCCACAGCGAGCCAGGCCAGGCTACGACGAGAGAGCATGGTGGGGTCGGCTTTCAGCGACAGTCGATCAGAGGTCGAATCAGAAGCATGTCTGGGCGCTCGCACGGGAGACCTATCCATCGGGCCAGCCCCCCAATTATCGGCAGGTTGCGCTCCACGCGCAAAGGTCCCCAGGGTTTCGCAAACCCTGGGGACCTTTGGCCGCGCCCGTCTGGCGTTACGGCGCTGGGTTCTTGCTAATGAGCGGCAGGGAGAGCCGCTCAACGGCGACATTGAGGCTGCCGACCTGGAAGGGGCCGCTCTCCTGCGGGCCATTGTCGGTGTTCTCAACCAGATTCAAGGACTGGACGAGAGTCTTGCCGAGCAAGGGCCGCTTGAAGCCAATGACCCACTCGATGTCGAGGGCCGCGCTTTCGGGGCCGTGGGACGTCTTGGTCATCCGGTCGACGTACAGGGTCGTATAGCGAGTCTCGATGGGATTCCCCGTGCCGATCAGGGTCCCGCCCAGCCACGTACCCGGGTTGTCAGGGTCTTCCAGATACACCTTGTCCTCAGCGGCGACATAGCGACCACGGAAGTAAGTCCCCATCTCGTCGGACAGGATGACCTGCACCTCGGCCAGCCCGTTCCAGCCGTTAACGTGATCGCACGACGAGGTGATGGCCGTCATACCGATGACGTCGGTG
>CAZJJF010000435.1:0-3194 GCA_964546245.1 uncultured Anaerolineales bacterium | reverse complement strand
ACCGGGGAGACCATCGACCACCAGTTGCAGCGGGTTCTGAGTCTTCCCCGGTGGTCGGTGGTCGGTGGTCGGTCGTCACGCCGGGCGGTTCAACCGTGGCCGCCATATTCACCATCACCTGGCTCGTCACCATGCTCCTGCCCACCATCGCCGCCGACAACGCGCCCAACTTTTCGCGGGCTATTGGCATCCTGCCCGTCGCGCTGGTCTTCCCAGCCCGCGCCCTGGCCCTGGGTTGGGCGTGGCTGCAACCGCGCCGCTCGCGTCTGGCGACAGGGTTGCTGGTGGGCGCGCTTCTGGTCAGTCTAGCCTGGACGACGTGGGACTACTTCGCTATCTTCGGCGCGCGCGCCGAGCCGTATTACGCCTACGATGCCGACAAGGTGGCAGCGGGTCGCTTCCTGCGCACCGAGGCCGAGGAGCGTATCGTGTTCGCCGCGCCGGACGTGGCGGACCATGCCACGGTGCGCGCTGTGACCGACGGCGTCGACGTGCGAGGCTTCGATCCGGCGCGCGGCCTCGTCCTGCCCGACGGCGCGGCGACCTACGTTACCTGGGCGCGCGACGCCGCGCCAACGCCTGTCGGTCTCGACCGCCTGGGGGCACAGGGCGAGACCATCGCCGATGACCTGGGCCGCCCGCTGCTCAAGGCCTACCGCCTGGACCGCACTGAGCCGGGGGCGGTGCGCGCCGCGCTCGGACTACGGCCGGGGCAGGCGCGCTTTGGCGACAGGATCGGCTTGAGCGGGGTCGGCCTGACGCCCGGCGATGCAGCCCACGGCCCACAGATGACGCTCATGTGGACGGCCCTTGCCCCGCTCGACCGCGACCTGACAGTGTTTGCCCACTTCATCGACGCCAATGGGCAAACGGTGGCCCAGGCCGATGGTGAGCCCTTGGGCGCGACGTACCGCACGCGCCAGTGGCAGGTGGGGGACCGGGTCATCGAGACGCGCGGGGTCGCGCCCCTGCCGCCAGGGACGTATCGCGTGCGCGTCGGCTGGTACGACCGCGCCACGGGCGAGCGGCTGCCCCTGCCGGGCAGCGCGGACAATGCCTTCGATGCTGGGGTGGTGGAGGTCCGCCCGTGACGGCCACGTCACCCGCGCCAACCGTAGCGTCACCATCCTTCGGCGCGCGCCTGGGCGCGGGGCTACGTGCGGCGTGGCCGCTGTTGCTGGTAGCGGCCGTGTATGGCGCGTGGGCCATCACACACCTGTACGCCTACGGCTTCTCCAACGACGAGGGGATGCCGCTCATGTGGGCGCGGCTGATGCGCGACGGCTACCGACTCTACACCGACATCTGGAGCGACCACCCGCCTGCACTCCAATGGCTGATGGTGGGCATCTTCAGCGTGTGGGGCGAGACCTCGGCGGCGGTGGAGATCGGCCGCGCTATTCTGGTGGCGCTTTCGACGCTCGGCATGCTCGCCGTGGGCGGCGTAGCCTGGCTGGCGGCGGACAGCCGCTGGGCAGGCCTGGCGGCCGTCGTGGCCCTGGCTCTCTCGCCCCTCTTCAACTGGTTTGGACGCGCCCTGATGCCCGACGTCCCGGCCGCCAGCCTCGTCGCCGTGGCGTTGTGGGTGGCGCTCATGGCGCGGGGGCGCAGGGGCTGGGCGGCCGCCGCCGGCGCGCTGTACGCCACGAGTCTGGTGGTCAAGCTCATCACGTTGCCCCTGGCGCCCGTCGTGCTGCTGGGCCTGCTGTGGGGCCGCCCGCTTCGCCGCGAGGGGCTGCGTCTGCTTATCGCATGGGCGCTGGGCGTGCTGGCCGTGGCCGTTCTGGCACTGGCGATGGTCGATGTGCCGGCCGCGTATGTCAACATTGTTGGGACGGTGAGCGGCGCACGCGCCGGCGAGGCCTGGGATGTGTGGCAGGTGGTTGACCGCTGGCGGGAATTCGCGTTGGCGGGCCACGGCGGCATGCTGGCCCTGGCCCTGGTGGGCGCGGTCGCCTGCCTGCACCGCCGTACCGCCGCCGCTGTGTCGCTTTTCGCCTGGCTGGCCCTCATGGGGCTGGCCCTGGCTCTCCATCACCCTCTGTACGAGCATCACCTGTCGGTGGTCCTGCTGGCCCTGGCCGGGCTGGCCGGGGTAGGTTTTGCCCAACTCTGGCGGCCCGGCGTCTGGCGGGTCATGGCGGGGCTGGCCCTGGCCCTCTACCTCGCGGCCTTGCCCACCGCCCTACGCGAGGGCTTCGTCCCGACCACCGACGGCGACGCCGGCAACTGGCGCATGGTGACTGACCTCCAGACCCTGACTCAGCCCGACGACTGGACCCTCTCCGATAGCACGTTGCTGGCTTTTCGGGCGGGGCTACGCATCCCGCCGCCGCTGATCATCAGTGGCAAGCGGCTGGAGTCGGGACTATTGTCCAACGCCACGCTGGTGCAGGGAATCGCCGCGTGGCGGCCGACCAGCATCCTCTTCGTGAGGTCGGGCGAGGACACGACTCCCTTCCTCGCCTGGGTCGACCACACCTACCGTCAGGCCCGTCGCTACAGCGCATCTCGCCGCATCTGGACGCCGGAGGCCGACGGCCCTCGTCTCGACCTGGCCGCTGTGCCCCTGGCCGACGGCGTCGCCTTCGAGGGCTACAGCCTGGCTCAGGACGGGGTGACTCCGGGCCAACCGCTCCGCCTGGGCCTGTTCTGGTCGTCCACGCGACCCCTGACTGCCACTGAGCGCGTCGGGGTGCGCCTGCTGGCAGGCAATGGTCAGACCCTGGCCCAGGCGGAGAGCGGGCTGCCCAGCGGCGCTGAGGTGAATACCCCCTTCCGCCCTGGCGACTGGGCGATGGCTACCCACACGCTCCCCGTTCCCGCCGACGCGCCGCCGGGTAAGGCCGACCTGGAGATTAGCCTCATCGACGCTGCGACGGGGCAGCTCGTGGGCAGACCGTTGCGGCTGAGAAATGCGGTTGAAATCGAGTAGGGGTCAGGGCTTGGCCGCGGGCGCGGTATAGGCGGCGAAGCCGTCGCCGCGCAGGCCGGTCGGCGCGAGCGGGGAACTGGCCGCGAGGTTGGCCGCGGTGGCATCGGCGAGGACGAGGAACAGCGGGGCCTCGCTGTTCCGTAGATACCAGTTGACCGTATCGGGTCGCGCCGTCTGGTTGGGCGTCCCCTGGGTGGTCATCAGGAACTCCAATGCCCGCACCGGATCGCCACCCCCGCCCAGCTTGATGGGTCGCATC
>CAZJJF010000434.1:2165-3215 GCA_964546245.1 uncultured Anaerolineales bacterium | reverse complement strand
GTGGCCCATCATCGTGGTCGGCGGCGGGGCGGCGGGCCTGATGGCCGCCATCTTCGCCGCCGAGGGCGGCCAGCGCATCCTGCTCCTGGAACGCACCGACACGCTGGGCCAGAAGATTCTCATCGCCGGTGGCGGGCGCTGCAACGTCTTGCCGGCCGAGGCGCATACGGGCGTGTTCGAGACGGCCTCGCCCCGCGCCACCCTTGACGCCATCCTGACCGCGTGGCCGCTGGTGGAGCAGGTGCGTTTCTTCGAGCGCACCCTGGGCGTGCGCCTCAAGCGCGAGGACTTCGCTACCCGCGTCACGCCGCGCCACGCGGGCGTCGTCATGGCTTCGCGCTTCGGCGCGCCGGGCAAGCTCTTCCCCGTCTCCGACCAGGCCCGCCAGGTTCGCGACGCCCTGGTCGCCGAGGCGCGGCGGCGGGGGGTGACGGTGTGGACGCAATGCTCGG
Source organism: uncultured Anaerolineales bacterium (assembly GCA_964546245.1). Taxonomy (GTDB): domain Bacteria; phylum Chloroflexota; class Anaerolineae; order Epilineales; family JAHCIE01; genus JAHCIE01. Next base: position 2,763 of record CAZJJF010000434.1, on the reverse strand, counting down.
TGGAGAGGGTCACGCAGCGCCGTGGAGCGTGGAGCGTAGAATGTGGAGCGTGGCAACCCAAGCCCCGGAGATCCGACCCTGACGCTCCACCTGCTCTTCCCGCTCTACGCTCCCCGCTCTACGCTTCACGTCTCATCCTCGCCACCGGCGGCCTATCCGTGCCCGCGACGGGCAGCGATGGCGCGGGGCTGCGGCTGGCCGAGGCGCTGGGGCATGCGATGTCGCCCACGTATCCGGCCCTGACGCCCCTGCTCGGCGGGGGCGCGGCGCACCATGCCCTGGCGGGCGTGTCGCTGAGTGTGGCGCTGGACGCCGGCGGCGGGGCGGCGGTCGCCGAGGGCGGCTTCCTGTTCACCCACCGTGGCTACAGCGGCCCGGTCGTTCTGGACGTGTCCCACATCGTCGCGGGGCGCGGCGCGGGGGAGCGGCCGGCGGTGCTGGCGCGCTGGGGCGAGACGTCCGCCGACGAGTGGACAGCCACGTTGGTTAACGCGCGCGGCGGCGTGCTGGCCGTCTTGCGCGACCGGCTGCCGGAGCGACTGGCGCGGCAGTTGGTCGCCGAGGCGGGCCTGAGCGAGACGCAGCGCGCCGCCGAGGG
>CAZJJF010000434.1:0-2155 GCA_964546245.1 uncultured Anaerolineales bacterium | reverse complement strand
CGACAGCGGCTGGTGGAGATGCTGACGCGCTACCCGCTACCCGTGACCGGCGATGAAGGCTACCGGAAAGCAGAGGTGACGGGCGGCGGCGTCCGCCTGGACGAGGTAGACCCCGTCACGCTGGCGAGTCGCCGCGCGCCGGGCCTGTACCTGTGCGGCGAGATGCTCGACGTGTTCGGCCCCATCGGCGGCTACAACTTCCTGTGGGCGTGGGCCTCCGGCCGCGCCGCCGGCCTGGGCGCGGCTAATGAATCGGCCGGCCGATAGGCAGTGTTCACCTGACGCGATTCACGAATCACGAATTTCGCCCTTGACAAGTGGGATGATGTCTGATATGCTAACCCTCACATCGTAATACCCTCTCCACCCAGTTCCCACCCATCATCGACGACAACCTACCCGGCCCGCGTGTCACCGTCGACTCTGCCCATCTCGTCGCCCAGGTTCCCGACCCTCCGCGAGGAACGCATGCGCGACCCGCTTGATGTGGTGAACCTGACCCCATTGATGGCCCGCACCGAGGGCGATCCCAGGGTGCGCATCGGCCTCATCGACGGTCCTGTCGCCGTCGACCATCCCGGCCTGGCCCAAGAGCGGGTGCGCCCCCTCGACGGCGGCGGGGCCTGCACCGTCGCCAACAGCGCGGCCTGCCGCCACGGGACTCTGGTGGCGGGCGTCCTCGCGGCGCGGCGCGGGGCAGGCGCGGCGGCCATTTGCCCCGGCTGCGCGCTGCTGGTCCGCCCCATCTTCGCCGAAGCCCAGCCGATGCTCGATGACCAACCCGCCGCGTCGCCCACCGACCTGGCCGCCGCCCTGCGCGACTGTATCGCGGCCGGCGCGTGGATCGTCAACCTGAGCGCGGCGCTGGTGCAGCTGTCACTGAACGGCGAGCGCGACCTACAAGAGGCGCTGGACGCGGCGGCGCGGCGCGGCGTGATGGTCGTCGCGGCGGCGGGCAACCAGGGCGCTGTCGGCGGCACGGCTATCACCCGCCACCCCTGGGTCGTCCCCGTTGCCGCCTGCGACGAGCGGGGGCATCCGCTGATCTACACCAACCTGAGCGCGTCCATCGGACAGCGCGGACTATTGGCGCCGGGGCAGGGCGTGGTCGGTCTGGACGCGACGGGCGGCGTGGGCCAGCTTCAGGGGACCAGCGCAGCCACGCCGTTGGTGGCGGGCGCAGCGGCTCTCCTGTGGTCCCAGTTTCCCCGCGCCTCGGCGGCGCAGGTACGCGCCGCGCTCACCCACTCGGCCGGGCCGCGTCGCTCTGTCGTGCCGCCCCTTCTCGACGCGGGGGCGGCCTACCGAATGCTGGCCCACACTCACCAGGGGGTCGCATGAGCACGAATGCATCGGACGAGCAGCCTACCGCCCACGCGCCGCCCACGGCGCACCACGTCCGCCTGCCGGGCTTCGTGGCCGACCACGAGGTCGGCCTGGGCGATGTCATCAAGCGCGCCACGAGCGCCGTCGGCATCCAACCCTGTGGCGGCTGCGAGGAACGCGCCCGCCGCCTGAATCAGTGGCTGGTCTTCGCCCCTAAACGACGAGGTTAGTCCTATGTTCCACACGCCTCGCGCCCCCGGCTGGCGCGCCGTAGACGCCCTCCGCGCTGCCAGCCGATCCTACCCCCAGGCTTTAGGTCGCCACCAGGCGAGAAGGAGGGACACCTTGATGGAATCTCAGGACGCGACACAACCTATGAGCGACGCGCGGCCACAGGCGGCGCTGCCCCTCGCGCCGCAGCAATCCCCCGCACCCTGCCCCACCTGCGGCAATGGCATGTCGGCCTCAGCCGCCTACACGCCCACCTTCGTGTATGCCCTGGGGCGCGTCGAGGCGCAATTTCCGTCCCTCGGCGTCGAGAAGGAGTTCGCCCAGGCGGGCGTGCGGGCCGAGGCGAGCGGGACGGACGCGGCGGTGATGAAGAAGGCTTTGCAGGACAACCGCTACCTGACGCGCCAGATCTGCTGGGTGTTTCGCATCAGCGGCATGGAGACCTATCTGCTGCGCCCCCGCGACTCGGCGGTGAGCGATTTCACCTGGGCGATGTACGCGAGGTCCCGCGTCTTGTCGGCCTCGGGCTCGTCGACGAAGGACTGCTCGGCGCGGTTCAGGGCCTGGCGCGCGAGCTCGAGGTCGGCGGGGTCGTGCG
>CAZJJF010000433.1:0-3218 GCA_964546245.1 uncultured Anaerolineales bacterium | reverse complement strand
CCTTCGATGGCGTCGATGACCCGCCCCACGTGGTAGTCGGTGTGCTCCAGGAACCCGGCGTACACCTCCATCTCGCGCTCCAGGACGGGCTTGATCTGGTCGGGCATGTCGTCCCAGGCGGGAATCTCGGCGTGGCGGGCGGTCAGGTCGCAGTCAGGCGGGATGACGCCCAGTTCCTTCTGCTTCGCAAAGGTGATCTCGCGCTGGCGGTCCCAGCCGTGGGCGAACTGGCCCTTGTACTTGTCGGCCCACTCCTTGGGGACATGGTGCGGGGCGTGGGTCGCGCCGGTGGAGAAGTAGGCGAAGAAGGGCTTGTCGGGCATCAGCGCCTTCTGCTGCCGAATCCAGTTCACGGCGTGGTCGGCCAGGTCTTCGGTGAGGTGGTAGCCCTCTTCCGGGGTCGCGGGCGGCTCGACGGGGGTCAGGCCCTCGTACAGGGCTGGGTCCCACTGGTTGTTCTCGCCGCCGATGAAGCCATAGAAGTACTCGAAGCCGCCGCCGCCCGCCGGCCAGTGCTCGAACGGCCCCATCGGGCTGGCCTCCCACACCGGCACCTCGTGGCACTTGCCGAACATGGCCGTCGAGTAGCCATTCAGCTTAAGGGTCAGGGCGATGGGCGCCTTGGTATTGGGCCGCAGCGAGCTTTGGCCGGGGGCAGCCGTGGCCGTCTCGGTGATATTGCCCATGCCGACCGAGTGATGATTGCGGCCGGTCATCATGGCCTGGCGGGTGGGCGCGCACAGGGCGCAGTTATGGAAGCGATTGTACCGCAGGCCACCGGCGGCCAGGCGCTCGAAGGTTGGCGTGTGGCACGGGCCGCCGAACGCGCTCGACGCGCCGAAGCCCGCATCGTCGATGAGGACGATCAGGACGTTGGGCGCGCCCGCTGGCGGACGCAGCGGCTCGATGGGCGGAAACTTAGTGTCCGGGTCCCTGGCGTCGTAGGTGGTGATGCCCCAGGGCGGGATTTCGGGGATGGGCAGATGTGCGCGCAGGTGGCGATCAGGTTGGTTTGGCATTGGAGGCTCCCTTAACTCTTACAAGCATACTTCGGCTATCGCGAAATCGGGTTGTTGCAGGCGGCCGGCAGGTCGATGCGTGGGTTGGTGTTGACACCGGTCAGCTCCGTCTGTACGCTGAAGTCGCCCTGGAACTTGAGCGGCTCATAGGCGCCGCTGTAGCCGCCACGGAAGGCGACCGGAATGCCGCCCGTCGCATCCAGGTACAGGTCGGCGTCCTCGGCCGCCCACAGCGCCTCGCCGAACTCGCGCAGCTTGGGGTCGGCGCTGTTCTGCGCGGCGGTGAGGAACGTTGGCCCATCGATGAGGTAGCGCTTGACCGCGACCCCGTTCAGCGTCTCGTCGCCAACAAACTTGCCGCGCGCCACGTCGCTGTTGGTCAGCATGGTCAGCAGGCCCTGGGGACTCAGGTCGTCGAAGGATTTCGTGGCGTCGGCCGCCTTGGGCTTGACACAAATGGGGAACAGGCCATCGATCACCACGAAGGTCCCCTGGGGAACCTTATACACGTCCACCGCTTGTGGCGTGAACAGGGCCACGGCGGCCCCGCCCACCTGGGCCACAATGTCACCCAGCAGCGGGCCGCTGATGGTGGCCTTGCTCTTACCCTGGTTGTTCGTCGCTAGCAGCACGGTCAACGCACCCTGGGCGCGCTTGCCATTGATGAGGCCGTTGACATCCAGAGTCACCGTCGCGTTCAGCGAGGTGAGGTCCGTGACCGGCTTGATGGGGATAACGTCGCCGACCGCGGGCAGCGGCGCGGCGGTCGGCGTCAGTTGCGCCGCGAATGGAGCGGTAGACAGGGCCGGACTGGCAACGCCCAGCGCCAGGAACAGCGCGCTGAGGATGGCGACCACGGCCACCGCGACCGACAGAATGGTTTTTGTCGTCTTCATAACCGCCCTCCTTGCCTACCTATGTGAACGGCTCAACCTGGTCGCCGTTGCTCCCACCCCGGCGGCCAGGTTGAAGGCCCTCGTCGCCCCGCGCAGCGTGACGACCGAGACGTCGGTCAGGACATGGGGGTCGTCGGCTTGACAATCGCGTCCGACGAGCCGGTGTCCAGGGTCCCCTGCGGGTAGCCGGGGATGCCCCGGCGACTGGCCGCGATCTGGCTCCACTTCATGATGTCCAGGAGAAGACCCAGGCCAATCCACACCCAGTCGAAGCCGCTAATGCCCGTCGGCCGCCACACCAGCAGGTACATGATGGTCGTGTATGGCAGGAAGATGATGCCCATCAGCGGCAGGAACCAGTTGCCCTGCCAGACCACGTTCCAGCGGTCACTGAAGATCCAGGCCAGGAGCAAGACAAGGCGCGGCACGAAGGCCGCGCCGAAGGCCAGCACACAGCCAAACAACAGGGGCATAGCGAACCTCCTTATGCATGCTGCGGGGTCGGTTGGTAACGAGACGGCCTCAGTCCGCTGGCGGTTGTCGCACAGACTCGGACCGGCGCCGCGAACGCACGACGCGAATCCGATCGAACAGGGCCAACAGGATGACGACCCCGTTGATCACGTAGACGATGGTGAACGCCCTGGCGACAGGCGTGGTCGGGGTGAGGTCTCCGTAGCCGACCGTCGCCAGGGTGATCACGCAGAAGTAAAGAGCGTCGAGATAGCTCCAGCCTTCCAGCCAGTGGTAGACGACGGTTCCGAGGAGCAGCACCGACAGCGCCCAATAGAAGGTGGGGCGAGAGTCGCGGTCCCGCAGCACATCCAGCAGGAACAGACTCCGTACAGGATGGTAGGTTCGGATATCCTCGGCGATGTGTCGTTCGACCGTCTCCTTTGACGCCCTCGGCTCCTCGGCGGCCATCTACGGCCGCCCGCGCCCACGAGTCGGCGGCGTGGCGTGGCGCAATGCCAGCGCGCGCGTTCGCCCCGCTCGCAGGGCGGCGCAGCTGCCCACCGCCAACCCCGCCGCCACCAGCGCGACCATAAATGGCCTCCTTCGGGGCATGGCCCCTGCATGCGCCTGCGCCGCGCGTGCGCGCGGAGTCAGTCGCTAGGACTTCTCGGCTGGCGCATCCGCCGCTGGCGCATCCGCGGCCGGGGCGGCGTCGGCGGCTGGCGCATCCGCGGCCGGCGCATCGACCGCGGGCGCGGCATCCGCTGGCGCGCTCACGTCGGCCGCGACCCAGGTGTTGATCTCGCCCGATACCTGATCGCCGAGGGTCAACGTCACCACCTGGGCA
>CAZJJF010000432.1:0-3244 GCA_964546245.1 uncultured Anaerolineales bacterium | reverse complement strand
GACTGGTTGCCGCCTGCCAGGTAGGGGCAGGTCTCCCTGCCCCTACCTGGCGTCGTAAAGCTCCTCTCCTCTCGCTGCGCCTCTGTGCCTCTGCGTTCCTCTTGTCTTCCATCCGCACTTGTCCGCGCTCGTCCGCGTCCCAGTCTGGTCGGTCGTTCGTCCCTTTCTCCCCATTCTGGCTCACCCAGTCCCACCCGGGTGTTGCGGGCGACCCACGCCGCGCGTACAGTTGGCCCCTACCCCCCGCTCCCCCGCCTGCGCCTCATCTGGACATTACGCTGCGATGCGCCTAGAATCGAGCGACCATCCAGGAGGTTGCATGCCCCCCTTCATCCCACTCGCTTTCGAGCGCCTCTCGCCTGCCGACAGCCTCGCCCGCGCCGAGGCATTCTACGCCACTCTGAACCGCCGCCGCTCCGTGCGCCAGTTCTCGTCGGAGCCGCTGCCGCCGGGCCTGGTCGAGACGCTCATCCGCGCGGCGGGCACGGCCCCCTCCGGCGCCAACCAGCAGCCCTGGCGCTTCGTTGTCGTGACCGACGCCGACCTCAAGCGGCGGCTGCGCGCTGCCGCCGAGGCCGAGGAGCGCGAGTTCTACGCCCATCGCGCCACTGCCGCGTGGCTGGCCGACCTGGAACCCCTGGGCACCGACTGGCGCAAGTCCTTTCTAGAGGACGCGCCTGTCATCGTCGTCGTCTTTCGTGTCGACTACGAGCGCGTCGGCGGTCGGTTGCGCAAGCACTACTACGTCAACGAGTCGGTCGGCATCGCCGTCGGCCTGTTCCTGGCCGCCGCCCACACGGCGGGCCTGGCCACCCTGACCCATACCCCCAGCCCGATGGGCTTCCTCAACGACCTGCTCGGCCGGCCAACCAACGAACGACCCTTTGTCGTCATTCCCCTGGGCTACCCGGCCGCCGATGCCGTTGTGCCCGACATTCAGCGCAAGCCCCTCGACGCCATTATCCAGTACAACATTGATGCCCACGAGCCTGCCTGACCCTTCCTGGAGCGACGATGCAGCGACAACCCAGTTCCCGCATGTGTTTCTGCTGCGGGCGTGACAATCCGATTGGCCTACACCTGCATTTTGATTACGACGGCGAGTACGTCTGGACCTCCTTCACACCGGCCGAGGTCCACCAGGGCTACCCCGGTATCATGCACGGCGGCATCGCCTACGCCATCCTGGACGAGGTGATTGGCCGCACCGCCATCGCCCACGACCTGTGGGTGGTGACGGCCAAGATGGAGATTCGCTACCGTCAACCCGTGCCGCTGGACCAGCCCCTTCGGGCGCGCGGCGAGATTCTGGATCGCAAGCGGCGCATGGTGACGGCGCGGGGCGAGATTCTCCTGGCCGACGGCAGCGTCGCCGTCGAGGCGCTGGGAACCTTCGTCGAAGCCCCGCCGGATGTCAAGGCAGCGTGGGAAGAGGAAGCCAGGCACTGGTGGGTCGACGAGCCAGTCGCCTGAGAGTAGCCCCGACGTCGCTCGCGCGGGATGGCCACATCCCGCGCTGGTGCAGCCGCGGATGTGACCATCCACGGCGAGCGTGTTATCGGATGGCTACGGCAGCGGGCGCGGCGAGAAGGTCAACAGCAGAAGGATGAGCGCCGCCAGCGCCCACAGCCGCCGCCGTCCGTCCAGGGGCGTAATGTCGTCCTGCGGTGGCGGGTGGCGCAGCCCAATGACCAGCGTCAGCACGGCGTACACGGCCCACGTCGGCGCGAAGGGGATGAGTAGCAGCAAGCCAACCCAGGTGACCCGTGCCAGCCATACGGCGCCGGGGCCAAGGGCAGCATAAGCAAGATGGCCGCCGTCGAGCTGGCCGATGGGCAGCAGATTGATGGCCGTCACCAGCAGCCCCAGCCAGGCGGCAAATAGCAGCGGCGCAAACCAGTCAATCTGCATGCCGTCAGGTAGCGGGCCGCGCAGCAGCCGTGCCAGCCCCCCCGCCACCAGCGGCGGTTGCACGGCAACAGGCAGCGCGGCCAGAGGCGCAGTCAGCAGGCCAACGACGAGAATGGGCAGGGCGGCGGCCAGACCCGCTAGCGGCCCGGCGAGAGCGACATCAAACAAGGCGGCGCGGCCCGGCGCCGGCGAGCGCATCGCGATAAACGCGCCAAAGGTTCCCAACCCCAGCGGTGGCGGCGGCGCGGGCAGAAAGTAGGGCAGGCTGATGAGCAGGCCGTGGCGACGGGCCGCCATGTAGTGGCCCATCTCGTGCGCTCCCAGAATAAGCAGCACAGCCGCGGCGAAGATGAGGCCCGCCCCGCTATGCTCGGCCAGGGCGTCGAGGACGCCACCCAGGCTGAAGGCTAATGGCGCCGACCGCGCCGCCTGGAGCAGCGCGCCCGTGACGACCAGCGTCGCCGCCGTCAGCAGCAGCAGGCCCAACTGCAATCCCCAGCGCCGGGGCGCGGGGATGACCTCGGCGGCGGGCACGGCGATAACCAGGTCGTCGACGCCGTCGTCGGCCAGGAACGGCGCGTAGCCCAGGCGGGCGAACGGCGGCCGCAGAGCGACCAGCGCGTCGGCGGCCGGCGCCGTCAGGCGGCCATAGAAACGCCAGCTGCGCCCGTCAGGCCCGCGACGAATATCGCGCGGCTCAAACACATCAGCCATGTGACTGCGCAGCTCGAGAGCGAGCGTATCAGCTTCCGGGTGGCGCATAGCAAAGAGTCTGGAGATTCGGGATTGGAGAGTTCCAAGCGCCACCAGGGCGCTTCTGCCGAGCCATTGTACTCGCAGCCGCCCGACCCACCAAATATACGCGCGACAGACGCGACCGAGGCCCAGCGGCAGGCCGCCCTGGCCGCCGTGCAGGCGCAGATTCGGGCCTGCCGCCGTTGTGCCGAGGCCGGCTACTTCGTCGGCGCGCCCGTGGTGACCGGGCGACTAGGCGCGCGGGTGATGCTCATCGGCCAGGCCCCCTCCGAGGCCGCCGCTATCGAGGCGCGCCCCTTCGCCTGGCGCGACGGTCGGCCCCGCCCCCGCATCTGGGACTGGCTGGCGAGCGTTGGCTGGCCGGAAGAGGAGTTTCGCGCCCTGGCCTACCTGACGCCTGTAACCAAGTGCTACCCCGGTCGCGCTCGTAGCGGCGACGGTGACCGCCGCCCAACCGCCGTCGAGGTGCGCCTGTGCGCGCCCTATCTCGACGCAGAGATGGCGCTGATCGACCCCGAGCTCGTCCTCACCGTGGGCACGCTCGCCCTGGCGCGGCTCGGCATCCGGGCGGGGCTGG
>CAZJJF010000431.1:0-3263 GCA_964546245.1 uncultured Anaerolineales bacterium | reverse complement strand
GCGGCGAGATGAGGGCCACGCCGGGCATGGTATGGCGGATGCGGGCGATTTCGACCGTGACTTTGTGGCCGGGTAGCTGGCCGCCCTCGCCGGGCTTCGACCCCTGGGCCATCTTGATTTGGAGCTCGTCGGCGTTGATGAGGTACGATGGTGTGACGCCGAAGCGGCCGCTGGCGACCTGCTTGATGCCGCTGTTGGCCTCGGTGCCGTAGCGGGCGGGAATCTCGCCGCCCTCGCCGGAGTTGCTGAGGCCGCCCAGGCGCGTCATGGCCGTCGCGACTGTGCCGTGGGCCTCGGGGCTGAGGGCGCCGATGGACATAGCAGCCGAGGAGAAGCGACGCAGGATGGCGTGGGCTGACTCGACCTCGTGCAACGGAATAGAAGGGCGCGTCTTCCACTCCATGAGATCGCGCGGTTCGGCGGGGCGGGGTGGGCGGCTGACCATGCTGGAGAAGACTTTGTACAGCCGGTAGCCTTCGTCGAACTCGCCGTTGAGCGCGCCGGGGTGCATGACGGCTTTCTGCAACGCCTGTACCGACGCTGGGTTGATGGCGTGGTACTCGCCACCCTTCTTGAACTTGTAGAAGCCGGGGTTGTCGAGCTTGGCGTCTTCGCCCTCGGGCCTGAAGGCCGTCTTGTGTAACTGCAACTGGCGGTCGGCCAGGGTGCGGAAGCCGACGCCACCCGTGCGGCAGGGCGTGTGGGTGAAGCACCGCTCCACCACCTCGGTTTCCAGGCCGATGGCCTCAAAGATTTGCGCGCCGCAGTAGGCATCCACGGTGGCGATGCCCATCTTGCTCATGATCTTGAGCACGCCCTTCTCAGCGGCGTGGATGAAGGCCTCGGCCGCCTTTGCCGGGTCAACGCCCTTGTTGCGGAGGTGGCCGTCCTCGGCGATGTGGCGCGCGGTCGCCAGGGCCAGGTAGGGGTTGACGGCGTTGGCCCCGTAGCCGATGAGGGTCGCCAGATGATGCACCTCGCGCGCCTCGCCGGTCTCGGTCACGATGGAGGCGCGCATGCGCAGTCCCTGGCGCAGCAGGGCGTGGTGCACGGCGCCGACGGCCAGCAGCATGGGAATCGGGGCATGGTGGCGGTCGACACCCCGGTCGGAGATGATAACGAGGCTCTTGCCTTCCTTGACGGCCTGGATGGCCTGGGTACACATGGCCGCTACCGACCGCTCCAGGCTTTCGTTGCCCACCTCGACCTTGAACAGGGCGCGCACGGTTGCGCTTCGAAAGGCGGCGTCGGGGTGGCAGCGCAACGTGGCAAGCTGTTCATCGGTCAGGAAGGGGCTGTCGAGATGGAGCAGATGGGCGTGTTCTGGCCCTTCGCCCAGGATGTTGGGGCGGCGACCCAACCGCACGCTCAGCGACATGACCTGCTCCTCGCGCAGGGGATCGATGGGCGGGTTGGTGACTTCGGCGAACCGTTGCTTGAAGTAGTTGTACAGGGGGCGGTACTTGTCGGACAGGACGGCGTGGGGCGTGTCATCGCCCATGCTGCCTACGGCCTCGGCGGCATCCTGTACCATCGGGCGTAGGACGGCGGTCAGCTCCTCGGAGGTATAGCCGAAGGCTGCCTGGAGGGTGGTCAGCGTACCCGCGCCCAGGGGCAGCGGCTCGCACTCGGTCTCGCCCAGGCGCTGTGTCCCAGCGCGTACCCACTCGCCGTAGGGTTGGCGCGCGGCCAGCTCGTCCTTCAGGGTGTCATTGTGCAGAATGGCGTGGCGGACGGTGTCGACGACGATGATCTGGCCGGGACCGAGCTTGCCCTTGTGGGCGATGCGCTCTTCGGCGATGGGCAGCACGCCCGCCTCGGAGGCGGCGACGACCAGGCCGTCGTGGGTGACGAGATAGCGCGCGGGGCGCAGGCCGTTGCGGTCCAGGAGGGTGCCGACGACTGCGCCGTCGGTGAAGGTCAGGGCGGCGGGGCCGTCCCACGGTTCCATCATGCCGGCGTGGTAGGCGTAGAAGTCGCGCCAGGCAGGCGGCAGGTCCACCTTTTCCCAGGCCTCGGGAACCAGCATCATCAGGGCGTGGGGCATGGCGCGGCCCGACAGGTTGAGCAGTTCCAGGGCGTTGTCGAGCATGGCCGAGTCCGACCCACTCAGGTCGATGACCGGCTTGAGGAGGTTGATGCTCGCGCGCCACACGGGAGAGGCCAGGTCGGCCTCGCGGGCGCGCATCCAGTTGATATTGCCTTGCAGGGTGTTGATCTCGCCGTTGTGGCACAGGCCCCGGAAGGGTTGGGCGCGTTCCCAGTTGGGGAAGGTGTTGGTGCTGTAGCGCTGGTGAAAGACGGCGATGGCGGTTTCGTAGTCGGGGTTTTGCAGGTCGAGGTAGAACTCGGGCAGTTGGGGAGCGACGAAGAGGCCTTTGTAGACGATGGTGCGACAGCTCATCGAGGGTACGTAGAAGCCCTGGATGCCCTCGCGCTGGGTCTGGGTTTCGATGTCGCGGCGGGCCAGGTAGAGGGCGCGCTCGAACTCCATCGCGTTCTGACAGTGGGCGGGGCGGGCGATGAGGGCGTGCTGGATGTCGGGGCGGGTGTCGGCGGCGCGCTGCCCCAGGGCGGCAACGCTGATGGGGACCTGCCGCCAGCCCAGGAAGGGCAACTCGTGCCGTTCCAGCGTGGCCTCGATGATGTCGCGACAGCGGCCCTGCTCGGCCCAGCGGCGGCGCGGCAGGAAGAAGACACCCACGGCCAGATCGTCGGGCGAGTCGTCCCAACCCAGGCGAGCCGCCTCGCGGGCCAGTAGCCTGCGCGGTAGCTGCGTCAGGACGCCCGCGCCGTCACCGGTCTTGCCGTCGGCGGCTACGGCCCCGCGATGGGCCATGTTACTGAGGGCCTGCAAGCCCTGGCTGAGGATGGCGTGGCTGGGCCGGCCTTCCACGTCGGCGACAAAACCGATGCCGCAGGCGTCGTGCTCGAACCAGGGGTCATACAGGGTACGGCGCAGGATGCTCTGGTCGGGGATGTCGGGTAGAGGCTGGTGAGGGTCCATCGTCGCTCCTGAAAAATAAGACAAGGCCGCCGGACGCGCAGGGAGTGCGCGCGGGCGACCGTCAGCGTCGCGGGTGAGTCTCAGCGGAGAGACGTTACGACATCAAGGGGGACTTCTCTCAATCCACGGTGTTCCGCCTGGCCTAAGGGCATGTGTGTCCGATGATTATATCAGTATCGTTGCTGGCTGTCAACCAGAATCGCGGCAAGTCAATTGGCATGGAGCGGTGAAATAGCCGCCCTCCCCCCTTGACAAC
>CAZJJF010000430.1:0-3266 GCA_964546245.1 uncultured Anaerolineales bacterium | reverse complement strand
GGTGACGAGCACGAACGCGGCCTCGCGGTGACTGCCCGCCTGGCGGGCAACGGCGCGGCCCTCAAGCAGGAGGCCCTCGGCGCGGGCGAGGTCGCCGCGATGCCAGACCGTTATGCCGAGCTGATTCAGACTGATCGCCAGGGACGGGAGGTCGGCCATCTCCCGACCCAGCTGGACACTCTCCGCCAGCAGCGTCTCGGCGCGGTCGCGGTCGCCCAGGGCGAGAACGGCGCCGCCGAGATGCTGGAGCACGTTGTTGATTCGCCGTTTGTCCCCCAGCGAGCGGTACAGGTCCAGCGCCTGCTCCAGATAGGGCAGGGCCTGGGCGGGCATGTGCATCATCCCCAGCATGTTGCCGAGGCCCAGTAGCGCGCGCGGCGACCCCGCGTCGGCCCACGCCAGGATGCTCTCCAGCCAGCGGCGGCCCTCGCTCCAGTAGCCCCGCACGTACCAGAAGCGCCGCAGGGCAGCGGCCAGGCGCAACACCGTGTCCTGATCCCGCGCCTCTTGCGCCCAGGTCAGCGCGGCCCGCAGATTGTCGTGTTCCATCTCGACGCGGGCGAACCACTCGATCTCCCCCTCGCCGTACAACTTCGGCTCGACGGCCTCGATCCACGCCAGGTAGTACGCCGCGTGGGCCTGGCGGATGGCCTCGGCCTCGCCGCTGGCCTCGAGCCGCTCCAGAGCGTACTCGCGGATCGTCTCCAACATGCCGAAGCGCGCCTCGCCGCTGGCATCCTCGCGCTGGGTGAGCAGGCTCTTGGCGACGAGGCTCTCCAGAAGAGAGATTAGAGATTGGGGATTGGAGATTGAACCAGCCGCCTCCTCAATCTCCACTCTCCACTCTCCAATCTCGCCTACTGAGGCCGCCGCGTCGAGCGTGAAGCCCCCCGCACACACCGCCAGCCGCCGAAACAGGGCCTGCTCGGACTCCCCCAGCAGGTCGTAGCTCCAGCCAATCTCGGCGCGCAGCGTCTGCTGCCGCGTCGGCAGGTCGCGCGCCCCGCCCGTCAGCAGCCCCAGCCGGTGGTCCAGGTGGGCCAGCAGGGCGGCAGGCGGCAGCGTCCGCACGTGGGCGGCCGCCAGCTCGATGGCCAGGGGCAGGCCGTCCAGCCGCGCGCAGATGCCCGCCACCGCCGCCCCGTTGTCGAGGGTCAGCCGGAAGCCCGGCGCCGCGTCGGCGGCGCGCTGGGCAAACAGGGCGACGGCCGGGTAGTCGGCCAGGCGCTCGACGGGCGGCAGAGGATGCAGGGGCGGCACGGCGAGCGGCTCGACCTCGTAGACATGCTCGCCGCGCAGCCGCAACACCTCGCGGCTGGTCACGAGCGCCTTCAGGCCCGGCGCGGCAGCCAGCAGGTCGGCCACCAGGGGCGCGGCGGCGAGGAGGTGCTCGAAGTTGTCCAGCAGCAGGAGGGTCTGGCGTGGGCGCAGGTGGTCCTTGAGGGTGGCGAGCAAGGGCTGCCCGCCGCGCTCCCGGACGTCGAGAACCTGGGCGATGGTGGCGGCGACGAGGGTCGGGCCGCGCAGAGGCGCTAGGTCGACGAAGGCGACGCCGTGGGAGAAGGCGTCGCGGGTGGCGGTGGCGGCGGCCACGGCCAGGCGGGTCTTGCCCGCGCCGCCGACGCCGGTCAGCGTCACCAGGCGCACGTCGGGGCGTAGCAGCAGGCCCGTCAGAGTGGCGACGTCCTCGTCGCGGCCGAGGAGGGGCGTGGGCGGGGTGGGCAGGTTGTGGGGGACGGGGTGGGGCAGGCTGACGGTCTGGGTGGTGAAGGTTGGGGCGTGGGCCAGAGGCTCGCCACGAGCGAAGGCGGCGAAGGCGGCGTGCTCGTCGAGGGCGATGTCGAGGGCGGCGGCCAGGCTCTCAGCCAGGTGGCGCGAGGGGCGCAACTCGTCCGCCTCGACCTTGCGGATGGTCTCGCCGGCGTAGCCGCTGCGCTGGCCCAGTTCGACCTGGGTGAGGCCCAACCCGCGCCGTCGTCGTCGGAGCCACTCGCCAAAGGACAACTCCTGGTCCAATCGCGACATTGGCCATCTCCTCGAACGCGCTACAGAGGCAAAGAGTATAGTCTGTTCATCCACTCTTCCGCGTCGGTTGCCGTCCAGATGAGAAGCAGGTCTTCGGCTACCTGGACAACTGGCATCTTGCGTGAGACGATGAGCACTCCACAACTCGTCTGCTGCGTGATGAAGGTGGCAAAGTGTATAGGCATCGTCTTTCGGTCATGAGTGACAAGCACTCGGCCAAGGCTGGCTGCGATGGCCAATACCTCTTGGTCGCGCTTCCCAGCCAAGCTCGCGGCGTGAGCCGTCTGGAAGTCGATGCCCGGCTCTCGCCGAAGCGTCGCTTTCACGATGACGTGGTTCAAGTCGGCGTCGGCCTGGAAGCGGACTCTTATCAGTGAGCCGCTTGCAGTTGTCGGCGCGCCGCCGCCAACTTCTCAGCAAACACAGGATCAGCCCTATGCGTAGTCTGCCGTAGGGCTTCAAACTCGACATCCCCTTGCCGGAGGTACGCATCGATGTCAGAACGATGCGCGAGGTAGTACGCGATGGCGCCGTATACCTGTTCCAGAGTCAGCGTAGGGAAGCATTCAGCCACCATCGTCTCCGGAGATAGCCCATCAAGGAAGGCAAGGACTACAGAGTCCAGCCTGACTCGCGTACCCGCAACCTGATAGGCGTCATCGTGCTTTTCCACATATTGCTTTTCCATCGACGCCTCCATCTACATCGTCTATCGGCATGCGCGGCCTGCGACCCTGACCTGTGTGCCGGCGCGCGAGGGCCTAGTTCTCCTGCTATTATACCGCAAAGCGGGTAGAAATGGGGACGCGAAAGTGCTTCAATGACAGTACAAGGAGTCGGATACAGCTTGCCTTCTGCCCTGGGTCAGGGCAGGGGCGAAAGGAGGATTGAGCCATGTACGCCACCCTTCATCACGCGACGGATTGGGCCGCGCATCATGTGGCGCTGGTGGCCGCGCTCCTGGCCCTGGTCGTCCTCGCCATCATCGCCGTCCCGCGCGCCTTCGCGCCGACCATCGAGCCTATGGCCCCCGCCGCGCCCGCCGCCGTCCCGGCGCCCCTGGTGCGCACGGCGGCTGAGCAGGCGCGGGAGATGGCCCGCCTGCGCGACCTCAATACCAGCGGCGACCCCGCGCTCGATGCGGCCGTGCCCGTGCTGCGGTTCAGTACCGCGGCCGAGCAGGCGCGCGAGATGGCCCGCCTGCGCGACCTCAACACCAGCGGCGACCCGTTGTTGGACAC
>CAZJJF010000429.1:0-3287 GCA_964546245.1 uncultured Anaerolineales bacterium | reverse complement strand
GGCTATTCTGTTCCTCCATCGGAGCCAACGGATGTTGCACCTGCGCCGCTAGCGGGAGTAACCCGTCAAGTTCTGACGTTGTTCGGGATCGTCTTTGGCGTGGTGTTGTTCATCGTGGTGGTCGGGGAGTGGATGGGCTTCTTTGAAGCCATCACCGAGCGCGTACCCTGGCCGGTTGGGGCAGGCATTGTCCTGCTGTTTGGGTATCCCATTTTTCGGAACGTCCTTCGCTCAGCCTTTCATCGGCAGATTACGTCCCACACTCTGATGAGCGTTGGGGCGATTGCCGCGCTAGTGGTTGGTCAATGGGCGACAGCGGCGGTCGTGGTGTTTTTCATGCGCGTGGGCGACTACGCTGAACACTTCACGACTGAACGTGCGCGGCGTGCCGTGAAAGACCTTACGGCGATGGCCCCGCAGACCGCCAGAGTTGAACGCGACGGGTATGAGGATGAGGTTCCGGCCAGCGAGGTACGGGTCGGTGAAGTGGTTGTCATCCGGCCGGGCGACAAGATTCCCGTTGACGGAGACGTTATAAGCGGTCAGGCGACAGTAGACCAGGCAGCGATCACAGGCGAAGGGATGCCCGTCGAAGTTGGGCCAGGGTCGAGAGTATTTGCTGCTACCCTGGCTCGGCTAGGTAGCATTCGACTCCGAGCTACGCACGTTGGCCCCGATACAACGTTTGGGCGCGTGATTAGGCTCGTAGAAGAAGCCGAGGCCCACCGAGCGGACGTTCAGCGCATCGGTGACAAGTTCGCCACCTACTACTTGCCGGTCGTAGCGAGCATCGCAGCTCTCACCCTCCTCATCCGTCGTGATCCTTTGGCAACCACAGCCGTCCTGGTTGTGGCGTGCTCGTGCTCGTTTGCCTTGGCAACTCCGATTGCTATGCTAGCCTCCATCGGCGCCGGCGCCAAGCGAGGCGTGCTTATCAAAGGCGGGAAGTATCTGGAGACACTTGCGGGCGCCGATGTGATGTTGCTTGATAAGACCGGCACGCTCACCCTCGGTCGTCCGCAGATCACGGATGTAGTGACCCTCAACGGCTTGCCCGAGAACGAGGTTCTGATGCTGGCAGCCTCAGCGGAACGGTACTCGGAGCATCCCCTCGCTGAAGCCGTACGTTCAGCCACCCAGGAGCGCGGTTTGCTTCCATTGGAGCCAGAGACCTTCGAGTCCATCCCAGGCATTGGCGTCCGGGCGCATGTCAATGGCAGCACTGTGACAGTTGGTAGTCGACGTATGATAGCCACTGCCCAAGTGCTGACGGCAGCGGACAGGCTAGAAGAGCAGGGCAAGACACTATTGTTCGTCGTCCAGAACGACGAGCCGGTGGGCATTCTGGCTGCATCTGACACGCTGCGTCCTGAGGTGCCGCAGGCGCTAGCCGACATACGCGCGCTTGGCATACAGCACATTGAACTCCTGACAGGAGACAATGAGCGTACCGCAGCCGCTCTCGCGAGCCACCTTAACGTGACCTACAGGGCCAACCTGTTGCCTGAAGACAAGATAGCGATCGTGAAAGACTACCAGGCCCAAGGGCATACGGTGGTTATGGTGGGGGATGGCGTGAATGACGCACCTGCCTTGGCCCAGGCCAATGTTGGTATCGCCATGGGAGTAGCCGGGACGGATGTAGCGATCGAAGCGGCTCACATCGCTCTGATGCGAGAAGATTGGGCACTCGTGCCCGAAGTGCTTCGGATTGCTCAACGGACGATGCGCGTGGTCAAGATGAACATTGGCTTTACGGCAGGGTACAACCTCGTCGGGCTATCACTCGCAGCCGTCGGGATACTGCCACCGATTCTGGCGGCGGCGGCACAGTCTCTTCCTGATCTGGGAATCCTAGGTAACTCCGCACGTCTGCTGCGGCAACGCTAATCCCCCGTGCACGTCAGGAACGGCTGGAGGACCTGGCTGTGTGGACCACCAGGTCCTCCCTATGTAACAGGAATGGAGGGGGTTCAGTGGCCCGCGTCATGAGGAAGATCAGGCATTGAAACGGCGGCTGGGCACTCGGTATGGAGGACAGCCTGCTGTGGGGCAGGAAGCACTGAGGAGTAGCTGATCCCAAACAGGGCGACGACGATGGCGACACTGGCAAGGCTGCGACGCCATCCGAGCCGGTCGGGAGGCACTGCGCCGTCGACCAGGCGCAGCACTCGCTCTCGGGTTGGGTTCAATGGGCTGAGCGGAACGGTTGCCCAGGCCTGGTGTCGACTCTGACGGGCCAGCTTGAGCAGGGCGCTTGCCAGAGGCACGCTGTTGCCCTGGACATGCAAGACGTAGCGGTCGGCTGCTACTTCCTGGGTGAGGCTAATTCGGTCGACCAGATGAGCGGCCACCGGCACGAAGCGTAACGCCGCACCCACCGCCCGGCTCAGCAACACCACCAATGGGTCACGCCGCTGCCCGTGATGCTGCTCATGCAAGAGAACCGCCGCCAACTCGTCGTCGTCCAGCAGGTCGACTAGCCCTGTGCTCAGGTAGACGCGCGGCCTTCGCAATCCGAGACAGAAGGCCAGCGGCTCATCCCAGGCCAGGGTCTGAACGGGGACGGTCAAAGCATGGCACTGAGCCACGTGCGCAACGCCTGTTGGCGTCGGGATAGTCAACAGACGAAGAGCGCGCTTGAAGCGATAGGCGGCCAGGAGCTGCGCGAAGATCGACTGGAGGCCGCCCACCACGATCGCAGCGAGGGCCGAAGCCGGGACAAGGACGCGCCAGGCGGGAGCATGGGCCAGCACTTCGTCCCACTCGAGGCGACACAGCGCCAGGAGGGCATGATGCTCGGCCGGGCTATGCCAGACCACGGCGATTCCCAGCCCCACCACCATCACGGCGGTCAGACTCAGGAGGGCCAGGAAAGGCTGAATGGCTGTGGGCTGACGCTTCATCTCTGCCCCGTCACGTCGTCGCCCCGCCCTTCTGCCGGGCGCGGGCGATGGCCTGCTCTAGGGCCGCCAGCTCTTCGTCCGACATCTCGTCCACCGCTCCCGCGAACTGGGTCACCGCGACCGATCCGAAATCCTTGAGAAGGCTCTCCACAACTTGCTGAGAGACGCTCTGCAGGAACTGGTCCCGCGTCTGGACCGGCGTGTAGACGTACACCTTGCCCTCGCGGCGGCGCGACAGGACGTTCTTGAACACCAGGCGGTTCATGACCGTCGTCACCGTCAAGTAGTTGGGGTCGCCCATGCGGTCACAGACGTCCTGAATTGTCGCCTCATGGATTTCCCACATCACTTGCATGATGCGGGCTTCCAGCTCGCCTTCGT
>CAZJJF010000428.1:0-3291 GCA_964546245.1 uncultured Anaerolineales bacterium | reverse complement strand
GTCATCCTCGATGGCCTGACCCTGGAACCCTTCAAGGTCGTCAGCACCCGCGGCTACACCTACGACGCCGAGGAGTACCACCCTGAGCCGCGCGTCGCCTCCATCGTCGCCTCCCACTTCAAGCCAGAGTGGATCGTCAACGTCAAGGAGACGGGCCAGGTGTGGCTGGTCGACTACACCGACCCCAAGAACCCGACTATCAAGATGATCGAAGCGGAGAAGTTCCTCCACGATGGTGGTTGGGACTCCACCAAGCGCTACTTCCTGGTCGCCGCCAACCAGGCTAACAAGGTGGCCGTCGTCGATGCCCAGGAAGACAAGCTCGTCGCCCTGGTCGACACGCCCAAGATTCCCCACCCCGGCCGCGGCGCCAACTGGGTCGACCCCCAGTACGGCCCCGTCTGGACCACCTCGCACCTGGGTGAAGCCGCCCTGATCGCCATCGGCACCGACCCCGAAAAGCATCCTGACTCGGCCTGGAAGGTGGTGCGCAACATCGAGCTGCCCGGCGCGGGTAGCCTGTTCGTCAAGACCCACCCCAACAGCCCCTGGATCTGGACCGACCACACCCTCAACGCGGACCCGAAGATTGCCCGCACCATCTGCGTGGTTGCCAAGGCCGACCCCACCAAGACCCACAAGTGCTGGGAGGTGGCCGACTACGGCCGCGCCACCCACTTCGAGTACAACAAGGACGGCACTGAGATCTGGGTCAGCGTGTGGGGCGCCGCCGACCAGCCGGGCAAGACCGGCGAAATCGTCATCTACGATGACAAGACCCTACAAGAGAAGGCGCGCATCAAGAACCTGGTGACGCCCACCGGCAAGTTCAACATCCACAACACCGTCGACGACGTCTACTAGCTCCATCCCAGCCAGTCGTCGGCCTACAGCCCCCGCCTGCCAGGCAAGGCGGGGGCTGCATTTTGGGGGCGGACAATGCGCCGCCTGGCGTCACCCAACGTCACGCCACGTCGCAAAAAGGCCCTGAATGTCGATACGACATTCAGGGCCTCTTCCTCTCCAGGCGCAGCAGCGGACACGGTCCACTGCTGGCCATCGCGCTAATTGCTTATCCCCCCACCCCCAGCACCGCCCGCTGGCCGTACTGCCGCGCATAATATTCGCGGAACTCGCCCGCCTTAATAGGCTGCCACCACCACGCATTGGCCGCATACCAATCCACCGTCAGGGCGATAGCCTCCTGGCAGGTGTGGCGCGGCCGCCAGCCCAACGCCCGAATCTTGTCCACGTTCAGCGAGTAGCGGCGGTCGTGGCCCGCCCGGTCCTCGACGAAGTGAATCAGCGAACGCGGCTTGCCCAACCGTCCCAGGATGATCTGCACCATCTCCAGGTTGGGCAGCTCGTGCCCCGTCCCGATATTGTACACCTCGCCAATCGCGCCCTTGCGCAGTACCGTGTCCACCCCCTCGCAGTGGTCGATGACATACTGGTAGTCGCGCATCTGCATCCCGTCACCGTACACCGGCAGCGGAACGTCATCGAGGGCGTTCGTCACAAACAGCGGCACAACCTTCTCCGGGTACTGATACGGCCCGATATTGTTCGCCCCGCGCGTGATCGTCACGGGCAGGCCATAGGTCACATGGTAAGCCAGGGTCAACAGGTCGGCGCTGGCCTTGCTGGCGGCATACGGCGAGCGCGGCGCCAGCGGGTCGCTCTCCACCGACGCCCCCTCGCGCACGAAGCCATACACCTCATCGGTACTGATGTGGTGGAAGCGTAACCCCTGCGCCCGCGCCACTTCCAGCAGCGCGTACGTCCCCAGGCAACTGGTGCGGATGAAGGCATCGGGGTCGAGGATCGAGCGGTCCACGTGGGTCTCAGCGGCGAAATTGACCACGGTATCCACATCATGGCCCTGAGTTGTCTGCGCCACCAGAGCCTGGTCCGCGATGTCACCCTGCACGAAGGCATAGCGGCCCGCGAAGTCCCGCGCCACATCCTGCAAGTTCTCTAGCCGGCCCGCGTAAGTCAGCTTATCGTACACTACCACGTGCAGGTCGTCGTAGCTTTGCAGCATATAGCGCGTGAAATTCGAGCCAATGAAACCAGCCCCACCCGTCACCAGCAATCGCCGCACAAGCCCTCCATTCATCTCACGCATCACGCAACACGTATCACATGACAGGTGGTCGGTGGTCGGTGGTCGGTCGTCATCCCCCTACAGCACCCCCACCTGCGAATGATCCCCCAGCGTCATCTTGTACGCCTTGGGCTTGATGGGCGAGCGCGTGATCGTCACATTGCGACCAATGAGCGAGTCCTCCAGCCGCGCCGGCATGTCCCGCACCTGGCTATTCTCCAGGATGATGCAGTGCTCCAACTCCGAGTTCTCAATCAGGCAATGGTGGTACACCGACGTGAATGGCCCCACGTAGGAGTTCACAATGCGCGTGTCCTCGCCGATGATGGCCGGCCCGCGAATGACCGAGTTGATAATCTCCGCCCCCCGCTCAATCGTCACCTTGCCCGACACCTGCGAGTCGCGGTCCACGTAACCCTGGATACCTGGCTCCATCTCATCCAGCACCAGGGCATTGGCGGCCAGCATATCAGCCGTCTTCCCCGTATCGATCCACCAGCCGCGATGGATATAGGGGTGGACCCGGCAGCCTCGATCCACCAGCCACTGAATGGCGTCCGTAATCTCCAACTCACCCCGCCATGACGGCTTGATGCTGTTGACCGCCTCGAAAATGTGAGCGTCGAACATATAGATGCCCACCAGGGCCAGGTTACTCGGCGGCTGGCGCGGCTTCTCGATAAGTCGCTGAATCTGCCCATCCTCGACCACGGCAACCCCGTAATGCTGTGGCTCGGCCACCTCGGTCAGCACCACCTGAGCATTCCAGTCACTACCAGCAAACTCGCCGATGAGCCGGTTGATGCCCCCCTGAATCACATTGTCGCCCAGAAACATCACGAAGCGACTGTCGCCCAGAAAAGGCTGGCTGATCTTGACCGCGTGGGCCAGACCCAGCGGCGCATCCTGCTGGATATATTCGATGTTCACCCCCCAACGCCGCCCCTGGCCGATAGCGTCCTTGATCTGCTGCGCCGTGTCACCCACGACGATGCCGATATCGGTAATCCCCGCATCGCGCACCGTCTCAATCACACGTATCAGCACCGGCTTATTCGCCACCGGCACCAGCTGCTTGGCGCTGGTATAAGTCAGCGGGTAGAGGCGCGTCCCCTTGCCCCCGCTCAGGATGAGTGCCTTCATGCGCGTCACGTTCCTTTGCCGTCGTTCCTCGGGTAGACAAC
>CAZJJF010000427.1:0-3298 GCA_964546245.1 uncultured Anaerolineales bacterium | reverse complement strand
CCACTGCATGCGCCTTATCGGCCTTGCCGAGCGCGCCCTGGAGGCCATGTGTCGCCGCGCCTTGAGCCGCGTCGCCTTCGGTCGCCCGCTGGCCGACATGGGCATGGTGCGCGCCGACATTGCCCAGTCGCGCATGGAGCTCGAGCAGGCGCGGCTGCTGGTGCTCAAGGCGGCGTGGATGATGGATACGGTGGGTAACAAGGCTGCCCGCGCCGAGATCGCCATGATCAAGGTGGTTGCCCCCAACATGGCCCAGCGTGTGATCGACCGCGCCATCCAGGTCCACGGGGCGGCGGGTGTGTCGCAGGATACGCCCCTGGCCTTCGCCTGGGCCCACGCGCGCTCGATGCGACTGGCCGACGGACCCGACGAGGTGCATGCCGACTCGGTCGCGCGGCAGGAGTTGCGCAAGTACAGCGGCGACGCGCGCCGGGGCGGCGCGTGAGGTCGGTTTGCGCCGAGGCGCTCGTTGGCTGTATGCTTCTACAATCCTAACACGAGGTGACATCCTATGGACATTTCCGTCAACGCTCCAGTCCAGGCCACCGACGGTGCGTGTGGCAAAGTATCGGGACTCCTGGCGAACCCGCTCAGTCGCGAAGTGACCCACATCATTGTTCAGGAGGCGGGCTTTGCCGCGCCGGAGGTGTTGGTCCCCATCGCGGCCGTGGTGAGCAGCACACCGGAAGGATTGACCCTCAACCTCAGCCGCGCTGAGGTCGGGGCGCAGCGCCCCCTCAATCGCACCGACTACGTGACTGCGCCGGTGGCCGACCTGGAGCAGCCCTACGGTGACATAATGTACTGGCCGTACGCCGTACCGTCGCCGGAGACAGTGCCTATGGCGACGCCGGATATTCCCCAGGGCGAGGTCGCCATCTGGCCCGGCTTCGATGTGTACGCCTCGGATGGCAAGGTGGGCGACGTCGATGAGTTGGTGGTAGACGCCCAGACCGGCAATATCAAGGCGGTGGTCCTGCGCGAGGGTCATCTATGGTCGCATAAGGACGTGACCGTGCCGGTGGACCAGATTGACCGCATCGAGGATGGCGCCATCTACCTCAAGCTGACCAAGTCCCAGGTAAGCGCGCTGCCGCCCGTTCAGTTGCATCGGCCGGGCCGCTAGGCGATGGGCGCTATGCCCGTGCCCGGCATCGATCATATCCTGACCACTACCCACTCGGTGCGCAAGCGCCTCGATCTGGAGCGGCCGGTCGAGTCATCGGTCATCCAGGAGTGCCTGCAAATCGCCGTCCACGCGCCGACGGGCAGCAACCGCCAGGCATACCACTTCATGGTTGTGACGGACCCTGATAGGCGGGCAGCTATCGCGGGCTACTATCGCCAGTCGTGGACACGCTACGTGGCGATTCAGGACCAGGAGGTGGCAGCGGCGGGGCTGGAGGGGAAGCGGCTGGAGAAGATTCAGCGGGTGCGTAGCTCGGCCCAGTACCTGGCCGACAACATGCACCGCGTGCCTGTGCTCGTCATCCCGTGCTACGACGGTCGCGT
Source organism: uncultured Anaerolineales bacterium (assembly GCA_964546245.1). Taxonomy (GTDB): domain Bacteria; phylum Chloroflexota; class Anaerolineae; order Epilineales; family JAHCIE01; genus JAHCIE01. The sequence continues at coordinate 1,786 of CAZJJF010000427.1, read as the reverse complement.
TGAGAACGACGGCCCGGCGGCCCAGGCGGGGCTGTACGGCTCCATCATTCCGTCGGCGTGGTCGCTGATTCTGGCGCTTCGTTCGCGGGGGCTGGGCGCATCGTGGACGACGCTGCACCTGTTCTACGAGCGTGAGGTGGCAGCGATCCTGGGCATCCCGGAGCGGGTGACTCAGGCCGCCCTACTACCCGTCGCCTACTTCACCGGCGAGGACTTCAAGCCCACCGAGCGCATCCCCGCCCGCGCCCGCACCTACTGGGACACCTGGGGCCAGCGGCGGTAACCGTCACGGGCCTGGCGGCTAGGTCAGGCCTGCGTCGCGCGCCTTGACGATGGCCTGGGCGCGGTCGGCGACTTGCAACTTGCTGAAGATGTTGGAGACGTAGTTGCGAACGGTCTTGGCGCTGAAGCCGAGTTGCTGGGCAATGGCGTCATTGCTCACCCCCTGGGCCATGAGGCGCAAGACGTTGCGCTCGCTGTCGGTCAGGTCGGGAAAGACCTCGACGGGCAGCGCGGGGCGGGCGGCGAAGAAGCTCATCATGCGGCTGGCAATGGCCGGGCTGAAGATGGCGTCGCCGTTGCCCACGGCCACAATCGCCCGCGCGATGTCCTCGTCGCGCATATCCTTGAGCACGTAGCCCCGCGCCCCGGCCCGCATCGCCGCAAACACGGAGTCGTCGTCCTCGAACATGGTCACGACCAGGACGCGGATATGCGGGCTGGTCTGCACGATCTGACGAATCGCCGCCAGGCCGCCGCCGCCAGGCATCCGCAGGTCCATGAGAAGCACGTCCGGCTGCAATTGCTCGGCCAGGCGCACCGCCTCCTCGCCCGTGGCTGCCTCGCCTACCAACTGAGTGTCGGGCATCGCCGCCAGCAGGGCGCGCAGCCCCTTGCGGAAGACGGGATGGTCGTCGGCAATGAGGACGGTCAGACTCTCCATCGTCATTCCCCTATCGGCAGGCGAGCCACCACGCACGTGCCGCCGTCTGCGCCGGACTGGATTGACACCGCGCCGCCCAACTCGGCCGCCCGCTCCGTCATCGACCGTAGCCCCACCCCTGCCCTCGCTTCTGACCCTACCCCGCAGCCGTTGTCCGTGACGGTCAAGACGAGGTAGCCGTTGCCCACGTCCAGCTCGATGCAGCAGACTGTCGCCTCGGCATGTTTGGCGACGTTGTGCAGGGCCTCGCTGGCAATGCGATACGCCGCCACTTCCACCGCTGCCGACAACGGCGGCAGCGGTTCGGGCGCTATTACCTCCAGGCTGACGTCGGCGTCGGCAAGACTCAAATGCTTGATGGCTCCCACCAGGCCCAACTCATCCAGCAGTGGCGGGCGCAGGTCGTAGACCAGGCGGCGGATGGTGGCGGTGGACTGGCGCAGGTCCTCGCCTAGTTCAACGGCCAGGGTTTCCGCCTGGTGGGGGTCGCGGTGGATGAGGGAGCGCAGCGCGCCCAATTGCAGTTGCAGCGACGAGAGGGTGGGCGCCAGTTCGTCGTGCAGGTCGTTGCGGATGCGGCGGCGCTCCTCCTCGCGGGCGATGATCAGGGCCTCGCGGGCGACCTGCAAGTCGGCGGTGAGCTGCGCCGCCCGCAGCGCCACGCCCAACTGCTGGGCCACATCCCGCAGCAGCGCCAGGTCGCTCTCGGAGAGGGGCTGACCTGCTGACCGAGGTGCGACTGACAGGACGCCGATTCGCTGGCCGAGGTAAGTGATGGGCAGTCGGCGCGCTGGCGTCGCGGGCAGCGAGCCGTAGGCGTAGCGGGCTGCCTCCGCCTTGTCC
>CAZJJF010000426.1:0-3301 GCA_964546245.1 uncultured Anaerolineales bacterium | reverse complement strand
CGTCAGGGACAGTCTCGCCGTCGTCCACGCCGTACAGCGCCTCCAGCACACGCGGCGGCGTCAAGGGCAAGGTATCGAACCAGCAGCCGGTCGCGTCGTGGAGGGCGGCGGTCAGCGCGGGGGCCAGCGGGATGAAGGGCATCTCGGCCATGCCCCGCGCGCCAAAGGGGCCGTTGGGGTCGGGAACCTCAAGGATGATGCTGTCCAACTGGTCGGGCACGTCCAGCACGGTGGGAATCAGGTACGTCGAAAAATGCTCGGTCAGCACCTTGCCCTCACGCTGCACGAAGTTCTCGATAGTCGCCCACCCCTGCGCCTGGATGACCGCGCCCTCGATCTGGCCGACAATTAGCTGCGGGTTGATGGCCTCGCCCACGTCGTCCGCGCACACCACGCGCCGCAACCGCACCTCGCCCGTGTCCAGATCCACCTCGGCCTCGACGGCCTCCGCGACGTAGCCGTAGGCGAAGTTGGGGTCACAACGGCCCTCCTCGTCCAGGGGCGTGGTGGGCGGCGGGATATACTCGTAGGTCGCGACCACCGGCCGATCCTCCTCGTCGCGCCACATCGCCAGCGCGCGCTCGGCGGCGCCCTTGATAGCGTTGCCCGCCATGAAGGTCATGCGCGATGCCGACGCCGAGCCACTGGAACCGGGGGTCTGGGCGGTGTCCGCGCCGATGACTGTCACCCGCTCGGTGGGTACATCCAGCGCGCCCGCCGCGACCTGGGTGAATAGCTGGTGTGCCCCCTGGCCTACGTCCGATCCGGCGCAGCGGACGATGACCTGCTCGATGTCGCCACCGCCACGCAACTCGACGGAGGCGAAACAGCGCTCGGGAGCGCCGAAGGAGAAGCCGATGTTCTTGAAAGCTGCCGCGAAGCCGATGCCGCGCCGCTGCCACGGTTCGGCCGGTGTCTCCGCCACCGGCCGCCGCCACCCGTCAGCGGCTCGCTGCCAGCCTATCGCCTCCGCGCAGGCCTCGATAACCCGGCTCATCGACACGCCGGGCGGGATAACGCTCTGCGTGACCAGCATCGAGCCGTCGCGCACAGCATTCTTGAGGCGCAGCGCGACCGGGTCCATACCAAGCGCGGCGGCCAGCTTGCTCATCTGGGACTCAGCGGCGAAATGGCTTTGGGGTGCGCCGAAGCCCCGAAACGCCCCCGACGGCACATTGTTGGTATACACCGTGTAGGCATCGATGTGGACGTTAGGGCACTCATAGGGACCAATCGCCATGATCGTGGCGTTGCCCAGCACCTTGGTGCTGGTCGAAGCGTACGCGCCGCCGTCGGTGATGAGTTCGACGCTGGCGGCCACCAGGCGGCCGTCGCGGGTCGCGCCCGTCCGGCAGCGATACACTGCCGGGTGACGCTTGTGATGTCCAATGGTCGTTTCCTCCCGCGTCCAGACCAGCTTGACCGGCCGCCCCAGTCTCATCGCCGCCAGGGCCAGGACAATCTGCACCGAGATGTCCTCGCGCCCGCCGAACGCGCCGCCGATGGCCGGATGGATGACGCGCACCCGCTCCTCCGGCAAGTCCAGGGCGTGGGCGATCTGCTCCAACTCCTCGTGCGCCCACTGGCCCGCCGCCGCCACCGTCACGCGCCCTTCGTTGTCGAGCCATGCCAGGCCCGCGTCGGGCTGAAGGTAGGCGTGCTCCTGCGCCCCGACGCGGTACTCGCCCTCGATGACCACCTCCGCCGCTGCCCAGCCCACGCCCATGTCCCCCTTGCGAACCCGGTAGTGGTGCAGGACGTTGTCGGGAAAGTCGGCGTGTAGCACCGACGCGCCGGGCCGCATCGCCACCTCAGGGTCAGTGACGGCGGGCAGGTCCTCGTACTCGACACGAATCAGGGCGCGGGCGCGCTCGGCGGCGGCGCGGGTCTCGGCGACGATGAGGGCCACCTTGTCGCCGACGAAGCGCACCACAGCGGCATGTTGGTCGTCGCCCGGCCCGCACAGCACCGGCTGGTCGGGGTGAATGAGGCCGAAGCGATTGTGAGGCACGTCCTGGGCCGTCAAGATGGCAACGACCCCCGGCGCGGCCAGAGCCGCCTCCAGGTCCAGGCGGCGGATGCGGGCGTGGACGCGGTGGGCCAGCAGGGTACAGGCATGGAGCATGCCATCCATAGCCAGATCGCCCGAGTACAGCGTGTCGCCGGTGACCTTGCCATAGGCGTCTTCGCGAGGGAGGCTACTACCGATAGCGCGCATAGCGAACAGTCCTTGATTGACGGTCGGATGAGGTCCGTCCTGGTTAGAGCACGAAGGTCACAACGACACGAAGGCGCAAAGGGAAGACGTAGTTTGGTTCCTCCCTATCCCCGTTCATCCGCGCTCGTCCGCGTCCGCTCCTCTTGGGGGCTGGCGTTTGCGGATATTCCCGCCTCGGCCGCCGCGTCGATGGCCTCGACGATCTTGTAGTAACCAGTGCAGCGGCACAGGTTGCCAGTAATGGCTGTCTGCACCTGTTGGCGCGTGGGGTGCGGATGCTCTTCGAGGAGCTTGGCCGCCGACATGACGAAGCCCGGCGTGCAGTAGCCGCACTGCACCGCCCCATGCTCGGCAAAGGCCTGCTGCACCGGATGTCGCGTCGTGCCGCGCGCCAGCCCCTCCACCGTGACCACGTCCGCGCCGTGGGCGCGGCCCGCGGGGACCAGGCACGCCATGACCGCGATGCCGTCCAGGTAGACGGTGCACGCGCCGCATTCACCCTCGGCGCAGCCTTCTTTGGTCCCCGTCAGGCCTGCGCTGTCCCGCAGCCAGTCGAGCAGAGTCAGGTTCGCGCCCCGCGCCGCGACGGGATGGCCGTTGACCGTGGCCGCCACCACTGCATCGCCCGCCAGGGCCAGGGCAGCGGGAGCGGCAGTCGCCGCGTAGGGTTCTGCCGTTCCCCACAGCAGCGTGGGGTCGGCCGGCCAGTTAGCGCGCTCCGTGCCGGTTCGTAGCCGGTCCAGGGCGCGGCGCGTAAGGACACCTACCGCCCGACGGCGATACGGGCCGGTCGAGCGCACGTCGTCGATTGGGCGGGCAGCCTGCTGCGCGGCTCGCGCCGCCTGGGCAATGCCATCCTCGGTCAGGGGCTTGCCGACCAATAGCGCCTCAGCTTCCGGCGCGCGGATGATGGTCGGCGCGACCGAGCCGAGGGTGAGACGCGCCTCCGTGACCACGTCGCCATCGAAGGTCAGCACGGCCGCGACGTTGACCACGGAGATGGCCTGGGCGCGGCGCAGGCCGAGCTTGACGAAGAGACCGCGCTGGCTGGCGTGCAACGCAGGGACATGGATGGCCGTCAGT
>CAZJJF010000425.1:0-3319 GCA_964546245.1 uncultured Anaerolineales bacterium | reverse complement strand
GTCGGCATGACAGTCGAATGTTGTTCTGACCCGCGCGGTAGCCTGGAGACGTGAAAGCGTGTAGAATCCTCTCATGTAGGCCGACAGTAAGAGAGGACAGGCATGGACACAGGGAAGCGCATCATCCACAGCGACCCCGACATCCTGGGCGGAACGCCCGTCTTCGTCGGCACGCGTGTGCCCGTGAAAACGCTGCTCGACTACCTCCAAGCGGGCGACTCTCTCGATGTGTTTCTCGACCACTTCCCCAGCGTGACCCGCGAGCAGGCCGTGGCGGCGCTGGAGCTTGCCAAGGAGATGCTCATCTCGCATGCGAATACTCCTTGATGAATGCGTGCCGCGCCCGCTACGTCGCGAGCTGCCAGAGCACGATGTCCGAACGGTGGCGGACATGGGGTGGGCAGGCAAGACGAACGGCGAGTTGATATTGCTCATTGTGTCCGAAGGCTTCGACGTCTACTTGACCGTCGACCAGAATCTCCGCTATCAGCAGAATCTGCGGGCTGCCCGCCTCGCCGTGATCGTGCTCTTTCCGCGGACGAACCGTTTGGCTGACATTCTGCCGTTGATAGGCAAAGTCACCGCTGCTTTGGAACGCATCGAGCCAGGGACGCTTGTCGAGATTCGACCGTGAGAGGAGAGACTGGACATGCCGAACCGACAGATCACGCTTGACATCCCTGAGAAGGTCCTTCTCGCCGAGAAGACCGACGAGGTCACCTTTGGCCGTGAACTGCGCCTGCTGGCGGCCGTGAAGCTCTACGAGTTGGGCCGCCTGTCCTCGGGCCGCGCCGCGGAGCTGGCCGGGATGTCGCGAGTCGAGTTCCTCCTTACCCTCGGCCGCTACAAGGTGTTCCCGTTTGCAGCGGAACTGGACGACCTGGAAAGCCAGAATGCCTGAGGCTATTAGCAATACCTCGCCCCTGCTCTACTTGTATCGCATCGACTGCCTGGACTGGCTGGCGCAGTTGTTTAACGATGTCTGGATTCCGCAGGCCGTCGTGGTTGAGTTCGAGGCGGGGCAGCAGCGCGGCTACGACGTACCCATGCCCGCCCACTATCCCTGGTTGAATGTGGTCGACCCACACGCGATGCCATCGGAGTGGCTTGCTTTGGATTTGGGGCCGGGTGAGTTATCCGCTATGGCCCTCGCTCTGGAGAACCCTGGCCGCGTGCTTCTTCTTGACGATACTCTGGCCCGACGCACGGCTCAAGCTGCGGGGCTTACTGTCTGGGGAACCTTGCGGGTGACCCTCGAGGCAAAAGATCGTGGGCTTACAGACCGAGTAGCTCCGCTCCTTGACCGTTTGAGTGATAGCGGGATGTGGCTGTCGGCAGGGATACGTCAGCGCATTCTAGCTCTGGCAGGCGAGTAGAAGCATCGGAGCTTTAGGAGTCACGATATGGGGAATACAGGAAGTGACATGGGGCAGGGCGAGGGAACGCCCCCGCGCGTCGTCAGCCCGAAGACTGGTGACGAGCGCTTCCAACACGATGGGGCGGCGCTAGACACCAGCGTCCTGGACTTCTGGCGCTGGTCGGCGTCCGACTTGTTGAGCAACGCGACGCGGGGGCGCCTCGGCGAGTTCATCGTCGCCATGAGTCTGGGGCTAGCCCAAGGCGCCCGCAACGAGTGGGACCCCTACGACCTGAAGACGCCGAAGGGCGTAAAGCTGGAGGTCAAGACGTCGGCCTATCTGCAAGCGTGGCAGCAGAAGGAGCCGTCGAAGATCATCTTCGGCATCGCCCCCACCTTTCGCTGGGATGGCACGACTGGCAAGTACGACTCGACTCAGCTGCGCCAGGCGGATGTCTACGTGTTCTGCGTGCTGGGAAACAAGGACGACACGACGGTAGATCCCCTCAATCTCGACCAGTGGCGCTTCTGGGTATTGCCGACACGGGTGCTGAACGAGAAGGCGCCGACGCAAAAGAGCATCACCTTATCGACCCTGGAACGCCTGGGCGCGACCAAGTCTTCCTTCGGTGATCTGGCGCACGTGATCGATGATGCCTGCCCGAATCCAGCCACTTGTCGGTAGTGCCGACCTTCCCCGCCTCGCCCGCGTCGCCGACGGGGTGTTCGACGATCCCCTCGACGTAGACGCGGCGCGGGAGTTTCTGGCCGACCCGCGACACCATCTGGTGGTGGCGCTGGACGGCGAGGTGGTCGTGGGGTTCGTGTCGACGGTGCACTACGTCCATCCCGACAAGCCGCGGCCCGAATTGTGGATCAACGAGGTGGGGGTGGCGCCGACCCATCAGGGGCAGGGCATCGGCAAAGCGATGCTACGCGAGATGTTGGCCCTGGCGAAGGAGCTGGGCTGCAGCGAGGCGTGGGTGCTGACCGACCGCGACAACCTGCCCGCCATGCGGCTGTATGCGTCGGCCGGCGGGCAGGCAGCGCCGAAGGACGCGGTGATGTTCTCGTTCGACCTGGGGACCGAAAGCTAAGGGGGGAGCGTCGTGTCGCGCACAGACATCCGGCGGGGGGCGGCTATCGTGGCGGCGGTTGGTTTTGCGGGCCTGCTCGTGTTCCAGGTGGCGCTGGCGGCGGGCCTACCCCTCGGTCGCGCCGCGTTCGGCGGCGCGAGTGATGTGCTAGCGCCGGGGCTGCGCGTGGCGAGCGCCGTGTCGGCGCTCCTGTTCGCGCGGGTGATTTGGGTAGTACTGGCGCGCGGCGGTGTGTTAGCCGTCAGCGAGCGCGCCTACCGTCTGGCGGGCTGGGCCTTGTGGGCCTTCGTCGCGCTCTTCGGCCTGAGCACGCTGGCGAATCTCGCCTCATCCAGCCCGTGGGAGCGGTTCCTGATGGCGCCCCTCGCGCTGCTCCTGACAGGTTGCTGCGTGGTGGTGGCATTGGGGTCACGGACGACCCAGACCGCCTTGTAATCGCAGCGTGTGGTAGCGCATCCACGCGAACGCGGTGTACGGCATGGCCGAGGCAGGTTGGGAAGCGGCGACCACCCGCTTCCGCGTCCGCCTCGGCCCGCTCCGCCATTTCAGGCTCAGCCTTCGATGGCGAGCCACTGCTAGTGGCTGTGCCCCGCCTGGGTAGGCGGCTCGGCGTGCAGCGCGCCGCGTTCGGCGAGCGCCTGCGCGCGCTGCTGCGTGTATGCGATAGCTTCGCGCGAGATGAGCGTCGGACCGCCGATGGCCTGGGCGCGCAGTCCCAGCTCGGCCGCCTCCTCCAGAACGACCAGCACGCGCACGGCGCCCATCAGGTCCTGCTCGAAGGTGAGGACGCCGTGATTCTGGAGCAGGACGCCCCGCGTCCGCTCGTTCATGGCGTCGGCGATATTCGTCACCGACACGCGCGAGC
>CAZJJF010000424.1:0-3331 GCA_964546245.1 uncultured Anaerolineales bacterium | reverse complement strand
CTGCCGTGCCGGCGGCCCGCCGTTGTCGGCATGAGGCTCGCCGCGTGTGGCGGCGCGGCCGCGCCGGCCGCGGCGCCCACGCCGGCCCCGGCCGCCGCCCCCAAGGCGACCGAGGCCCCCAAGGCCGCCGCCGCCGCGCCCACGACGGCCCCGGCTGCCGCCCCCAAGGCCGCCGCTCCTGCCTTCAAGGCCGCGCCCATCAAGCTGTGGCACGGCTGGACTGGCGCTGAGGCGGATACCCTGGCGACGGTGGTCAAGGCCTTCGAGGCCGCCAATGCGGGCGCGAAGGTTGAGTTGCTGGCCGTCCCCTTCGACCAGCTCAAGAACAAGTACACCACCGAGGCTTCCACCGGCGGCGGCCCCGACCTGCTCATCGGCCCCAAGGACTGGATCGGTGAGCTGAGCCAGGCCAAGCTGATCTCCTCGCTGGACGACTTCGCGACCCAGACCGGCATGGGCAACCTGAACAAGGCTGCCGTCGAGGCCAACAAGTTCGGCGGCAAGACGTGGGCATTTCCCGAGTCCACCGAGGCCGTGGCGCTCTACTACAACACCGACAAGGTGAAGACGCCGCCCGCCAGCGCCGATGACGTGCTGAAGCTGGCCGGCGACGGTGCGGGCCTGGGCCTGAATACCCAGTTCTATAACGCGGTGGGCTTCTTGCTCGGTGGTGGCGCCAAGCTCCTCGACCCCACGGGCAAGTGCATTCTTGACCAGAATCCGACGGCTGCCGCCGGGTTGGACTGGATGAAGAAGGCCAAGGGCACGCCCAACGTCATCGCCGACACTGATGGCGGCAAGCTCGACGCCGCTTTCAAGGATGGCCGCGCCGCCATGATCTTCAATGGCCCCTGGGCCGCCGGCGACTACACCAAGGCCCTCGGCGACAAGGTTGCCGTGGCGGACCCGATTGCCCTGGCTGGTAGCGGCAAGTTCGCGCCGTTCCTGGGCACGAAGAACGTCTTCCTGAGCGCCAACTCCAAGGGTGACGCGCAGGGCACAGCGCTGGGCTTCATGAACTTCCTGAGCCAGCCCGCGCAGCAGGAGGCCTTTGCCAAGATCGGCCACATCCCCTCCAACCCCAGCGCCAAGGCTGACAGCAAGATTACCCAGGGCTTCTTGAAGCAGACGCAGAACTCGTCGTACTTCCCCAACGAGCCAGAGATGGGGGCGGTGTGGACGCCGATGGGCGACGCCATCATCAAGGTCCTGGAAGGCAAGGCCGACTCAGCGACCGCCCTCAAGGACGCCTGCGCGGCCATTAACGCGGCTAACAAGAAGTAGTCGCAGATGCTGCGCGAAGGGAGATGGCTGCTCGACGCCATCTCCCTTCGTCATATCTGGGGGCTTGACGCGTCCCCCCACGGTCGGAATCCGCGTCTCACCAGGCGAAGGAGAACCTCTCATGGCGACAGGGTCGTTGACACAGGGTGGCGTCTCGCCCCAGGCCAGCAAATTGGCGGCGCACAACAAGAGGCGCATGACTCGCACCGCCTACCTGTATATCCTACCCGCGGCCGTGATCATGGCGTTCATGACGCTCTGGCCGCTCTTCTACCAGTTCTGGATGTCCTTCACCAACTATAGCAATCGCAACCTGCGCACTGACAGCCTCATCGGCCAGATGATCGGGACCTTCACCGGCAACCTGGAGCAGTACAACTCCCCCTCCTTGGTCGGCCTGCAGAACTACTTTGATACGATCTTCGGCCAGTTGGCCGGTGTGCTCAGCGGCTACGACTTCTGGCGCATCCTGCTGTTCAACCTCGTCTGGACGGCGGTCAACCTGGTCTTCCACGTCAGCCTGGGCGTGGTTATCGCCCTGATCCTGAACCAGAAAGGGCTGTGGCTCAAGCCGGTCTACCGCTCTTTGTTCATCATCCCCTGGGCTATGCCTGCCCTGGTATCAGCCATGATCTGGCGCAACATGTTCGACGACCAGTCGGGCGCGGTCAATCGCCTGTTTGCGAGCGTGGGCGCTCCCGGCAATGTTCGCTGGTTGCAGCAGGTAGACGCGCCCTTCCCGTATATTCCCCCCTATGTGCGTGTCGCCGAAGGCGGTAATCCCTTCTTCTGGATGCTGGTCATGCTACTCGTTTTCATCGCCCCCTTCTTCATCAAACGCTTCCGCGGCTGGGGCTGGAAAGCGTGGCTCGGCTGGTTCGTGCTGCTCCAGGTCATCTTCCTGGTTCTGCCGCCCCTTATCAGCCCGCTACCCACTCCCCCTGAGCTGTACGGCTTCGGTGAGCTTTTTCCCCTATCGTTCTATGCTGTGCTTATGGCCAATGTCTGGCTTGGCTGGCCGTTCATGATGGCCGTCGCCACCGGCGGTCTGCAAAGCATCCCCGGCGACCTCTACGAAGCTGCCGCCGTGGACGGGGCCAGCTGGTGGGACAAGTTCTGGTCCATCACCGTGCCGCTGCTGCGACCGGCCATGATTCCGGCCATCATCATCGGTATGACCATGACCTTCAATCAGTTCAACGTCATCTACTTCATCTCCGGCGGCGGCCCGCTGCACCAGACGGAGATTCTCGTCACCCAGGCCTATCGCCTGGTGAACGACACGACGGTCAACCTGACGGGCATTGGCAACGTGCGGCCCTACGGCATCGCTGCCGCGTTCGCCTACATCGTCTTCGTCGTACTGGCTATCATCACGCTGATTACCAACCGCTACTCGCGCGCCACCGCGGCCGTGACCGAATAGGGAGATGCCATCATGGTTGCCAAGAAAAGCTCCACCGGCCTGGACCAGATGACCCTCGGTAAGCAGTTGGCGTCGCAGGTGTTTCTGCTCTTCGTGCTGGTGATTGTGTTGTTCCCGGTACTGTGGATCATCGGCATGTCGCTGGACCCGCGCGACATCGCCCGGCCGTCCACCCTGTTCCCGGAGAGCATCTCCTTTGATGCCTATCGCAAGATCTTCGAGAAGCCAACGCCCAACCCGGTGACATTCCCCGAGCTATTTCGCAATAGCCTCATCCTGGGCGTGGGCGTGTCGCTGTTCACTGTGCTGATCGGCACGACCGCCGCGTATGCCTTCTCGCGCTTCCGCTTCCCCGGCCGCGAGGCGGGCATGCTGGGCTTCGTCCTGGTGCTCATGCTGCCCGCTGTGGCGACGGTCACCGCGCTGTTCGTCATGCTCAACATCGTGCTGGGGCCAGAACTGCGCAACTCCATCCTGGGCGTGGGCATCGCCATGGTGTCGGGCGCGCTGCCCTTCGCCATCTGGAACATGAAAGGCTTCATCGACACCATCCCCAAGGACCTGGAAGAGGCGGCGGCCATCGACGGCGCCAGCCTCAACCAGACCTTCTTCCGCATCATG
>CAZJJF010000423.1:0-3344 GCA_964546245.1 uncultured Anaerolineales bacterium | reverse complement strand
TGCAGTGCCCGCCGAGGCCGGGCCCCGGGTAGAAGGGCATGAAGCCGAAGGGCTTCGTCTTGGCCGCCGCGATGACCTCCCAGATGTCGATGCGCATGCGCTCCGCCAGCAGCGCCAGCTCGTTGACCAGGGCGATGTTGACGCTGCGGAAGATATTCTCCAGCAGCTTCGTCATCTCTGCCGCGCGCGGCGTGGACACGATGAAGATATCGGGGGTAATAGTCCTCAACGCCGCCGCCGCCAGCTCGGCGCAGGTAGGCGTCAGGCCGCCAATCACCTTTGGCGTATTGTAGACGGTGTACGTCTGATTGCCGGGGTCGATACGTTCCGGCGAGAAGGCCAGGTGGAAATCCTCGCCCGCCCGCAGCCCGCCCCGCTCCAGCGTCGGCTGGACAATCTCCTCGGTCGTACCGGGGTAGGTCGTGCTTTGTAGGATGACCAGGTGGCCGCGCCGCAAATAGCGGGCGAGGCCCTCGGCCGCGCTCTGAATGTGGCGCAGGTCAGGCGTCTTCATCTTGTCGAAGGGCGTCGGCACACATACGAAGACCACGTCCGTGTCGGCCAGGGCCGCGTAGTCAGTCGTCGCCCCCAGTCGGCCAGCCGCCACATGGCGGGCCACATCGACCGAGGGCACGTCCTGGATGTAACTGACGCCCGCCTGTAGGCTGTCGATCTTGCGCGCGTCCAGGTCCAGGGCCGTCACCCGGAAGCGGGCGTCGGCGAGGGCCAGGGCCAGCGGCAGACCTACGTACCCGACGCCGATGACGGCGACGTGGGCCGCGCGGGTCTCGATGCGCGCTGCCAGATCGTGGGAGGCGGGCTGAAGGCCGTTAGGGTTCATTCGGGACTCTTGACTTGCGTCGGGTCCGGGGCGCGCACGATGTCGGGCCGGACGCGGCTGTTCGCGCTGACGAAGACCTGCTCCAGGCGAATCAGCGCCAATATCGCCAGGATGACCGCCACTCCCGCCACCGTATACGCTTCCATCATGTCGGCGTGGGTAACGAACAATGCCGCGCTGCCCATCGCGCACGCCACCACCCACAGCGCCAGCACCGCCTCGCGGTGGGTCCAGCCCACCCGCACCAGGCGGTGGGAGATGTGGTCCTTGCCCGCTGTCAACGGCGAAATACCACGCCGCAGGCGGCTGAGAGTGACAAGGGTCGTGTCCAGGATGGGAACCGCCAGCACCAGCAGCGGTACCATCCACGTCACCAGCGGTACGTTGGACGGAAAGCGCAGCTTGATGCCTACCACCGCCAGTAAGAAGCCCAGAAACAGCGAGCCGCCGTCACCCATGAAGATACTGGCCGGGTTGAAGTTGTATACCAGGAAGCCCAGCGTGGCCCCCAGCACCGCCGCCGCCAAGGCGCCCACCAGGTACTGCCCGCTCTGCACCGCCAGCAGCACAAAGTAACCCGCCGCAATCGCGCTGATCCCGCCGCACAGCCCATCCATATTGTCGAGATAGTTGACGGCGTTAGTGATGAACAGCAGCCACATCAAACTGACCGTGAAATCGAGGACGGGGTTGGCAAAGATCTGGACACGCACCCCCGACCACACCACCAGACTGGCGACCACGGCCTGCGCCGCCAGTTTCGGCAGCGGCCGCAGCGCGAAGCGGTCGTCCCAGATGCCCAGGAACGAGATGAGCGTCGCGCCCACCAGGATGCCCAGGGTCTGGGTGATGTAGAAGCGGTCGCCGAACAGGGCCACCGCCAGGATGACCGCGACGTAGATGGCCGCCCCGCCGAGGAGGGGGATAGGCGTCACGTGCAGCTTGCGCGCGCTCGGCTTATCGACCACGCCCAGGCGGCCGGCCACGCGTCGCGCCACCGGCGTCGCCCCCAGCGCGAACGCCAGCGACGCGCCAAAGATGATCATCAGGTTCAGCATCCGCCTGACCTTCCCCGCCTACTTCGCGCCCTGCTGCTCCAACTGCCGCACGAACTCCGTCAACCCCTCATTCTTCGGGTTAAGCTCCAACGCACGCCGCGCATAGGTCAGCGCGTCACTCGCCCGCCCTGCGTCGCGATATAGCAGCGCCAGGTTCTGCAACGTCCGCGCATCGTTGGGCGCGAGCTTCAGCACCTCCAGGTTCTCCTGGATAGCCGCGTCGCGCTGCCCCGCCTGCGCCAGCGACAACGCCAACGCGCTACGAATCTCCGCCGAGCGCGGGTTGATCTGCACGGCCTTGCGATACGCCTCGGCCGCCTTGTCCCACTCCTTGCGGTTGCGATACAGCTCACCCAGCGCCGTGTGCGGCTCGACCGCGCGCGGCTCCGTCTGAACGGCCTTCCGGTAGGCCTCGACCGCCTGGTCCATGTCGCCCTGTGTCGCATACAGGTCCATGAGGCGCACGTAGGTATCGTAGAACTTGCCATCCAGCGCCAGCGACCTGTCCAGCAGAGCCTGCGCCTTGTCCGGCTGCCGCGCATCCAGGTACGCGCTGCTCCACTGATTAAGAATCAACGCGCTATTCGGGCTGAGCTGTGCCGCTTCGTCGTAATATTCTAACGCTTTCGCGAGCCTTTGGTCACGCTCTTCGGGCGTCGCCGCCAAACCTGCCCACGTCTGGTACATGCGGGCCAGGTTGGCCGTGTGGTCAGTATTCAGCGGGTTCAACGCGCGCGCCTGCTCCAACACCTTGCGCGTCTCCTCGAAAGCCTGCTCGCGCTGGACGGGGTCGGCCGTGTTCTGCGCCTTCTCCAGCAGCGCCTTGCCCTTGAACAGCAAATAGAAGTCCTGGCGCGGCTGTAGCTGCAAGGCATCATCATACAATCGCAGCGCGCTGTCGTACTGCCGCCGCTGGTGGAAGTTTACCCAGGCCTGCTTATACAGGATATCGGCGCTCACGACGCGCGTATTAGTGACCCAGATGAGAGCCGCGACAAAGAAGGCCAGCGCGGGGTAGATAATTGCCTGCGCGCCCGCCACCCAACGCGCCGGAGACGGCTCGGGCCGCCGCAGCGTCGCCGCCAACATGAACGCGCTTACGCCCAGATACACGTACAACGGCAGCGGCGCCCAGGCGATGGATTCGGCGTTGGGTTGGGCGAAGCCGATGGTGTGGAACACCAGATACAGCGCCGCCCAGCTCAGACTCACCGCCGCGTGCAGGCCCAGGGCGCGCCCCCACTCACCCGCGCCGCGCGGCGGGGCAGCCTGCGCCGCCAGGATGATAGGCGTTGCGAACACCCAGGTGAACGTGAACAGCCAGCCCGTGTACCAGTTGATGTTGATACCAGCCGCCGGCGCGTAGAAGTCGAAGATCATCACCGCCAGCAAAATACCCAGGCACAGACTGGCCGCCAGTAGCTCGCGCGGCAGCCGCTCCCGCG
>CAZJJF010000422.1:0-3344 GCA_964546245.1 uncultured Anaerolineales bacterium | reverse complement strand
CCGGCCTGGATCGCGGAGCTGGTGCGCGCTCTGGACGCCCATCGCGAGGCGGGTTTCGCCGCCGCCAAGCTGCGTCTGTTCGACCGGCGCACGGTGCTGCATTCGGCGGGGGATACGTTCAGCCGCGCGGGGCAGGCCAACAGTCGCGGGGTGTGGGAGGAGGATCGCGGCCAGTACGATTACGAGGGGCCAGTGTTCAGCGCATGCGGCGGGGCCGTCGCCTATCGCCGCACGATGCTGGACGACGTGGGATTGCTGGACGAGGATTTTTTCTTCAACCTGGAGGATGTGGACCTGGCATGGCGGGCGCAGCTACAGGGTTACGCGTGCGTATTCGTGCCGACGGCTATTGTCTATCACAAGCTGAGCGCCACGGGGGGCGGCGTCACGGCAGCGTACTACACGGGGCGCAACAGTGTGTGGCTCATCGCTAAGGACTATCCAGGTGAGTGGCTGCGCCGCGACTGGCCGCGTATCCTGGGGGCGCAACTCAGGATCACGTGGGAGGCGGCGCGGGCCTGGCGCGGGGAGGCGGCGCGGGCGCGGCTGCGCGGCCAGATGGATGGGCTGCGGGGGCTGCCGGCCGTGCTGCGTAAGCGGCGCGAGATCCAGGCGCGGCGGCGGGTGAACCTGGCGGACCTGGACCCGTTACTGATTGACTAGGGCCCTGGGGGCGAGTATGATTCGCGCGGCGCCCGCGCCGCTACGTTATGGATAAGGATTTGTCATGGAAGTGTCCAGGCAGGTCGCCGGGAGCATTCGAGAAGAGACGCCCACCACGCCCTTTCTGTCCGTCATTATCCCGGCTTACAACGAAGCGAATCGCCTCCCCGCTTCCCTCAACAAGGTTCTGGACTATCTGGCTCAGCAGCCCTACGCCGCTGAGGTTATCGTGGTGGAGAATGGCAGCACCGACGCGACGGCTGACATCGTGCGCGCGATGCTGGCTGATGATGCACGGCTGAAGCTGATGCAGGCCACGACGCGGGGGAAGGGCAACGCTGTTCGCGAGGGGATGCTGGCGGCCGAGGGTGATTGGTTGTTCATGGCGGACGCCGATTTGTCGATGCCGATCAGCGAGCTGGACAGGTTCTTCCCCGGCGGCGCTACTCCGACGTATGACATCGCCATCGCGTCGCGGGAAGCGCCGGGCGCGGTGCGGTACGACGAGCCGCCGATGCGGCATCTGATGGGGCGCGTGTTCAATGGGCTGGTGAAGCTGCTGGCCGTGCCTGGCTTTCAGGATACGCAGTGCGGTTTCAAGTGCTTTCGGCGTGAGGTGGCGCGCGAGGTGTTTGCGCGCCAGACACTGACGGGTTGGGGCTTCGACGTGGAGGTGTTGTACATCGCGCGCAAGCGCGGCTACCGCATCGTGGAAATCCCCATCGACTGGTACTATCAGACGGACAGCCGCGTGCGGCCGGTGGAAGATACGCTGCGCATGGTGCGCGAGTTGCTGACGGTGCGCATCAACGATGTGCGCGGCGTCTACAACGATTAGCTGCGGCCGTAGGGCTGACGATGGGGCGTGATCTGGCGTGAGACCAGTTGGGAGATAGACGCATGCGAAAAGGTTCGCTGGTGGGTGTGCTGCTGGCGCTGCTGGCGGCGCTCGTCGTCGGCTGCGGCAGTGGGGCGGCGCCCGCGACGGCGCCGGCTCAGACGGGTGGCGGGCAGTTGTCGGTCGAGCCGTCGGTGGTGGAGTTTGGGAAGGTCGCCTATGATCAGCGTGTGGCGCCCAGCTGGACGCTGAAGAATACTGGCTCGACTCCGGTCGAGATTCGCGACTTCAAGCTCGATGTCGTGACGGGTTGCTGACCGCCTGGGCTGGTCGTCGGTTCGACGGCCTACAAACCTGGTCAGGTGGTCACGATTCCGGCGGGGCAGTCGGCGCAGGTGCAAACGAGTTTCGCCATGCCGTCGGGGATGGGCGGGGCGCATCAGTTCGAGTGGACGGTGGTCTCCAACGCGGCGGGGGCTGCGCCTAAGCTCGTCGTCAAAGCAGAGTATCCCACGCCCTAACCCCAGGCTCTTCTCAGCACCAATCAGTGGCTCCGGGCCGAAGGCAAGCGGGGCGAACAATGCCCCTGCCCTGGCCCAGGCCGATACGGGCATGACCCTTGCGACAGACCGGCGCTGGTCGGCGATTTACACCGAGCCGGCGACGAGGCCCGGATGTAGTCAGGGGCTATGCGCGATGGAGGAGGCCTCGTCGATGGCAGAGCAACGGACAGCCCTGGTCGTCGATGATGAGCCGCGACTACGCGACCTGGTGCGCGACTACCTGGCGCGCGAGGGCTTTCGGGTAGTGACGGCGGCTGACGGTCTGACGGCGGTCGAGGCGGCGCGGGAGCATAGGCCCGACGTGGTGGTGCTGGACCTGATGCTGCCGGGAATCGATGGGTTGGAGGTGTGTCGCCGCCTGCGGACCTTCTCCGACGCTTATGTCATTATGCTCACGGCGCGGGCCGAGGAGGTCGACCGGATCGTGGGGCTGGAGGTGGGGGCAGACGACTACCTGACCAAGCCTTTCTCCCCGCGCGAACTGGTGGCCCGTGTGCGGGCGATGTTACGCCGACCGCGCGGGGGCACAGGGGTGGAGGCGGCGGACGCGATTGAGCCGCGCCGGTTTGGCGAATTGACTCTCGATGAGCCACGCCATCGGGTGACCGTGGGGGATGCACCGGTGGCGCTGACGCCTCTGGAGTTCAACTTGCTGACGACGCTGGCCGCCTACCCCGGTCGGGTCTACACGCGCGACCAGTTGTTGGAGCAGGTGTGGGGAGCCGACTACTTCGGCGATGACCACGTGGTGGACGTGCACATCGGCAACCTGCGCAAGAAGCTGAGCGACGATGCCGCCGCGCCGCGCTATGTCGAGACCGTTCGGGGGGTGGGTTATCGCTTTATCCAGGAGGAGACATGACGTTCGTGCGCTCCTCAATGGGTAGCCTGCGGACGCGGCTGCTGCTGTCGTATCTGGCCGTTGTCGGTGTGGGCTTGCTGACCCTGTTTCTGGCTACCCTGGCCCTCGGCCCGACGCTGTTTGACCGGGTAATGGGGCACATGATGGGGCCGGGCGGGATGATGGGCGGGATGATGGGTGGGGTGCAGGCGAGCGCCACGCAGGCCTTCCAGACGGCCATGTTCCAGGCGCTGGGCCTCAGCGCCCTGGCGGCGGGCCTGGCGGCGGTGGGGGCCAGCGTGCTGGTGTCGTCGCGCATTGTGACGCCGATTCGGCGTCTGGTGGCTGCCAGCCAGCGGATTGCCGCCGGGCACTATACGGAACGGGTGGCAGTTCCCGGTCAAGGCGAGCTGGCGACGCTGGCGACCCAGTTCAACAC
>CAZJJF010000421.1:0-3346 GCA_964546245.1 uncultured Anaerolineales bacterium | reverse complement strand
CTACCCTCTTCTTGCCACTCATCATGCGCAGGTAGTAGTCAGCCATCCACTGGCGAAACATCCAGGGCTGCGAGGCTGGCTGCCCTGGATGTTTCACATTACTTCGTGCAATCGATTGGGGTGGGCTGCCTGGACAGGCCATTGTCAGTTCGCTCGCGCGCGGCGGCCTCCAGCGTCGTCTCAGGCGGCTGTGTTGGCCTCACACGCGGCCGATGCGTAGGTTGCGGGGTGGGACAGCGTAGAACCATCACAGGGGCCGGTTCGTGCGAGGCGGGTGCAATGCCCTCGCCGCTATCGGGGGTCAGGCTGAGGTGAGGCGCGGGCCGTGTCGCCGTCGCGACGATGCCTCTGCTCCCCTCTCCCCCTGGAAGAGAGCTGAGGTGCGGCGCTTGGGTGGCGGAAGGCGCGCTGCAGCCCGCCAGCGCCAGCCCAACTACGATAAGCGCTACTAACCACCAACGCATCCTGCTCTCCCATCCTGTTGCCGCCTGCCGAGGCGCAGGGCCGCGCCAGCCGGCTACAGAGGTGTTTTCGCCCGAAGGCCCTCTTCGGCAGCGCGGCGCGGACTGCGTCCATGCTCGGCGATGCTCCCACCCGTGTCAGGCCGCAGATGTGGCTATCCGCGGTGCGCGGCTTCGGTTGCGCCGCTCGCTTGTGAGACGCGCGGCGCGCGTAATTCGTTCCCCTCCCTTCAACCTGCCATCTTCAACTTCCGGCTTGGCCACCGACTCGAAATCGACAGCTGGTATCGAAGTTCCCGCTCCAATCCGACTCGTGCTATAATCGCGGGCGCTTCGCTAAGCCCGACTCCCCGTCCCCGCCGCAAACTGCCGAGTCGCGCTTCCAGGTTCAGGCTTATCGGAACCGGAATCGCACCGCGCGTTTCCTACCTTGTGCGAGCCTGAACCCATTCCCTATCCATCTGGACGGTCGACGCCTACTCGCCCCTCGGGTCGGCTGGCGGCCGCCCCTATCGCAGAGCAAGGAGGAATCTCGTGAGTCTGAAGGCGAAACGCCTGTTGGGCGTCAGCGGGTTGGCGGCCCTGCTCCTGGTCGCCATGTTCGCGGCTCTCAATGCGCCAGGCTTCGCCCTGGCCAGCAGTACGGCCGCCAAGTCGGCGACGGCCGCGCCGCCCAACGACCTCGGCCCTCACACCCCTGCCACGCCCCAGCCGGGCAAGCAGCCGACGTCGCCGCATCCGATTCAGCGCGGCAACGACGTGATCGACATCGGTCCCGTCGAGCGATCGCGCCGATTACCCGTTGATACGTCCGGGGTGAGCGCGCTGGATGCCAAAGCAGCCGAGGCGCAGTACGCCGTGGGCGACACGCGCCGCTTCCTGATTCTGGACGACACCTTTGGCCGCTATCGGCTTCAGGACTACGAGGTGCGGCTCATCTCGGACACGGTGGAGGTGTGGGTCCAGAAGGATCTGCGCTATCGCAATCCCGACCAGACCATCAATCCCATCCACCCGGAGGCGAACCACCCGCGCTACGTCACCCAGGACCGCATCGTCTACCTGGCGACCGAGGCGGCCAAGATTTTCGCCCAGGACGTGGAGTTCTTCGGCGACTACGCGGACCGCGACGGCACGAGTGCGGTGCTACCCGGCATTCTTGGCCTGCCTGACGACTACTACGCTGGCCCGGCCAAGCGGGTGGTCATCCTGGTCAGCAACGTGCGCGACGACAACTACTACGATCCGGTCCACAACCCAGCGCGTATTGTTGGCTTCGTGTCACCTACCCTCAATCTGTACTCGGACCGCAATATGATCTCCATCGACAGTAGCCGCTGGGATACCTGGCTGGGCGCGCCCCAGTACCAGTACGAGGCTACGCTGGCCCACGAGTTCCAGCACCTGATCAATGGCGACCAGGACCCCGACGGCGAAGACTCCTGGCTCAACGAGGGCCTGTCGGAGTACGCTGAGTTCCTGCTGGGCTACAGGCCATCAATGGATGACCACCGTACCACGTGGTCGGACTATCCTGAGAACTCCCTGACCCTGTGGGGCGACCAGGACAGTGACCCAGACCAGCCGGGGCTTGAGATTCTGGCCGATTACCAGCAGGCCTACTGGTTCATGCTGTACGTGGCGGGCCGCCTCAAGCAGGCGGGCATCGGCGTCACGGGCGACCAGTTCCTGCGGGAAGTGTCGTCCCTGACCCGCGACCCCCTGAATGGCCACGCGGCTGTCGACGCCATGCTGGAGCGGGTGGGCGCGCCCTTCCGCTTCCGTCAACTGTGGATGGACTTCCGCATGGCGATGCTACAGGCTGGGACGAGCGACCAGAGCGCGTGGGGCGGCTACATCTCCCAGCACGAGGGCATGTCGGGCGTGCCAGTCGCGCCGCTGAACCTGGGGCGCATGCGCCAGAATCTCAACTTCGAGGGCTACGACACGCCCGGCGTCGCCCCCGACAGTACCGACTACATCGCCATCGGCTGGTCGGCGGCCATCACGCCAGGGATGATGCTGGACTTCAACGGCGATACGTCCCCCCTGCCCACCGACTGGCGCGTCGTGACGGTCGCCAGCGCAGGCATCACGTCGACCACGGCCAGCGGGAATATCCTGTACTCAGGCCACACGGACCTGAGCGACAACTTCCTCATCTTCCCGGTGAGTGTGCCCGCCAGTGGTGACAAGACCCTGGCCTTCGACACCCTCTACAACATCGAGGCGGGCTGGGACTTCGGCTTCGTGCAGGTGACAACCGACACGGTCAGCGCGCGGAGCTTCCAGAGCCTGATGCGGACGGGCATGATCACCGAGACCGATACGAGCGCCCATCCCATCATCAAGGCCAACGTGCCGGGCTTCTCTGGCGTCAGCGGCTCGGAGGAGGACCCGGCCTGGGTCCATGTCACCTACGACCTGTCGGCCTACGCGGGCCAGACCATCCTGCTCGCCTTCCGCTACAGTAGCGACTGGGGCACGGGCGGCCAGATCGAGCCGCCGCCCGACGCGGGCTGGTATCTCGACAACGTCAAGGTCGGCGCGATGGCGCTATTCACCGACGAGGCGGCGGTCCCAGCCAGCGCCCGTAGCCTGTGGCAGGCGCGCCACCTTGCCAACAGCTTCGACGCGCGTCTGCTGACCTTCGCCGACAATAACGGCCCCACCGTGAGCCGCGTCTTCACGGCTACCCTCGACGCCCAGGGGGATGGCAGCTTCAACCTGGGCGCGGCCCTGGGCGAGCCAGGCTTCAACGCAGCCGGTGATCGCGCCATCCTGATGGTCTCGGCCATCGGGCCAACCCAGCCGGCGGACGTCATCAGCATCCCGTCCACTACCTCGCCCTACCGCCTGATGGGCCTGCCGCCGTCGGTGTATAC
>CAZJJF010000420.1:0-3346 GCA_964546245.1 uncultured Anaerolineales bacterium | reverse complement strand
ATTTCGCTGGTTGTGGGGCCGATGGTAGCGGCCACTGGGCTGCCGGTGGGTAAAATGTCGGGGCGCGGGCTGGGGCTTAGCGGCGGCACGCTGGACAAGCTCGAATCCTTCGCCGGTTTCAGCCATGCCCTGACCACGGAGCAGTTCGTGCAGCAGCTAAGGGATATGGGGCTGGTCATCGCAGGCCAGTCGGCCGACCTGGCCCCCGCCGATGGCAAGCTGTATGCCCTGCGTGACGTGACGGCGACAGTAGAGAGCGTGCCTCTCATCGCCAGCTCCATCATGAGCAAGAAGATCGCGGCGGGGGCGGATGCGATTGTCCTGGACGTGAAGGTGGGGCGCGGCGCGTTCATGAAGACCGACGCAGAAGCGTTGGACCTGGCCCACGCCATGGTTGACATCGGGCGCGGGCTGGACCGCCGTGTGGCGGCGGTCGTGTCGAGCATGGATCAACCCCTTGGCCACGCCGTTGGCAACGCCCTCGAAGTACGCGAGGCCATCGAGACACTCCGCGGTCACGGCCCCGACGACCTGTTGACCGTCGCTCTGGCTGTCGGAGCGCGGATGCTCGTCCTCGGCGGCAAAGCAGCGACAGCCGAAGCGGCGGAAGCCATGCTGAGCGAGACCCTCGCATCGGGCCGCGCCCTCGCCAGGCTGCGCGAGATGGTCGTGGCCCAGGGAGGTGATGGTCAGCAGGTCGATGACCCCGCTCGCCTTCCCAGTGCGCCCGTGGTTCTGGCCGTCCCGGCCCCGCGCGAGGGCTACGTCACACACCTGGATCCGCTGGAAATTGCTCTGGCGGCCGTCGGGTTAGGAGCGGGCCGCGCCAGGAAGGGCGACCCCATTGATCCGGCCGTGGGGCTAGTCGTTGGACCAAAGGTGGGGCAGCCCGTTCGCGCGGGCGAGACTCTGGTCACAGTGCATGCCGCTGACGAAGAGGCGGCCGAGGACGCTGCCGAACGCGCCCTGGCCGCCTACGCTATTGGCCCTGCCCCTGTCGAGGCTCCGCCGTTGATTCGTCACATCATCGATTGAGGCGGCCTATTCTTTCACGAACTTGAACAGCCCCGCCCCGCAGACCGGGCACGTGCCCTTCAGCGCGTGCCGCCCGTTGGCTGTCGTGTAGCTCTCGGCGTGGCTCATGGGACGCTGCGCCTTGCACCGCACGCAGTAAGCCGATACACCCCCGTCAGTGGCAGGCTCAGCGTCCAGCGCCTCGTTCAGGCCGGGGTTTATGTCACCTATCGGCGTCGGCGGGGCGTCAGACTCCGTCGTTGCTTCAGACTCGTTGTAAACGGGCAGCACGATACGCGCCTCGCCGGTGGACGGTCCAGCCGTCGGCGATTTGGTGTGCCCCCCCGTCGGCGGCCCCTCAGCGCGGCGCGTCAGCCACCAGCCGCCCAGCGCGCCGAGCAAAGCCCCCAGTAGCAGTTCAAACATCGTGCTCGCCCTCCCTCTCCCATCTGACGTGTTGGCGCTCCTCAAGCACGCGGCGATAGACCTCCCACGTGTGGGTGGCAACGCGCTCCCAGTTGAAGTTCTCCACGATGCGGCGGTAGGCGTTCTCCACCCGGGCCGCCGCCCAGTCGGGGCGATTGAGGGTATGGACAATGGCCCAGGCCAGCGAGTCCGAATTACCGGGTTGCGCCGTCATGCCTGTGACGTGATTCTCCACTACCTCGCTCAGCCCGCCGACATTGGATACCACCACGGGAACGCGCGCCGCCATCGCTTCCAGAGCCACTATACCAAACGGCTCGTACAGGCTTGGGAACACAGCGACATCGGCGGCCTGATAGAGAAGGCGCTTGTCAGCGTCACTGACAAATCCCGCGAATCGAACGACCTTCCCCAACCCCAGCCGGTCGCGCTGGATGCGCAACTCATCGAGCAGCGGACCGCGACCGGCAATCACGAAGCGCACTTTGCGCGTTTCGTTGAGGATGCGCGGCACGGCATTCAACAAGACGTGGCAGCCCTTCTCATACACCGCGCGGCCCACGTAGAAAACCAGGCGCTCATCGTCGGCCGCGTAGCGACGGCGTAGCGCCGTCACCGCCTCCTTAGGCTGGGGGGCAAATTCCGCCACGCGGACGGCATTTGGAATCACGTCGATCTTGTCGCTCGACTCGCCGAAGGAGGTGATCAGCTCATGGGCCATATAGTAGCTGGTCACAATCAACCGCCAGCCCTCGCTCGCCAGGTCGTCCTCGATACGGTTGATGGCCCACGACAGATCGGTGTACAGGTCCCCCCCATGCCGCCCGCGCTCCGTGGCATGAATAGTGGCGATGAGGGGTGTCTTCCATCGATGCTTGAGGTGCACCGCAGCATATGCCACCAGCCAGTCGTGGGCATGAATCAGGTCGAAGCCGCCCAGCGACTCGCAGAGAACCTCTGACACGCGCGCCAGTTCGCGATTGGCGAGCTGGGTATCGGTCAGCAGCCTGCCCGTTCGGGGCGGCGTATCGACGCGATAGATCGTCACCCCCGCGCTGGGCGTCTCCATGGAGTCCCCGCCCTGGTCGCGAGGGGTAACGACGTGGACCTCAACCCCATGCGCCGCCACAGCCGGCGCCAGATCGTCGACGTGCTTGCCGAGGCCGCCCACCATATTAGGTGGGTACTCGGAGGAGAGCATAAGTAGGCGCATAGTGTGCACAGGAGTGGTACGCGGCCATCGTGCCGCGCATGCCCTGCTTGTTCCTTCTATTTAGCCGCGTTCACGTTGCGGACGTGCTCTTCAAAACTCTTGGCGAACAGGTGCGAGCCGTCCTTTCTTGCCACGAAGAACAGGTAGTCCGATGGCGTAGGCGACACGGCTGCCCTGATGGCCGCCAGGCCAGGGTTGGCGATAGGCCCAGGCGGCAGGCCCGCGTTCAGGTAGGTATTATAGGGCGACTGGTACTTGTAGTCCTCCTGGGTCAGCGGCCGCCACCAGGTCTTGCGGTCCTTGTCGTAGCCCATGGCATACTGGACCGTCGGGTCGGCGTCCAGTTTCATCCCCTGGTTGAGCCGGTTGGAGTAAACTCCCGCGATGAGGGGCTGTTCTTCGGCAATACGCGCCTCCCGCTCGACGATGGCAGCCAGGGCCAGCGCGCCTTGCAGGCTGCCTGGCTTCGACGCGGCGGCCGCCTGTTGCAGGTCCGGCCCCACCTTCGTGCCAAAGTTGTCCAGCATACGGTCGATGACCTGACGCGCGTCCGACTGGCTGGTATCGAAGGTGTACGTATCGGGGAACAAGTACCCTTCAAGCCCTGATGCCGCCCCTTGTTGCGGGAGGAAGGATTGCTTGAAGCCCTCGCCCGACTTCACCAGGCGCATGAACTCCTCTGAGTCGGCCAGG
>CAZJJF010000419.1:0-3347 GCA_964546245.1 uncultured Anaerolineales bacterium | reverse complement strand
CACCGACACCCCCGCGCCCACCGCCACCAATACGCCGCTGCCTACCGACACCCCCGCCCCCACCGCGCCACCGACAGCAACGGCGACCGCCACGGCCACGCTTACACCCACCGCCACGGCTACGCCCACCTTCACCCCGACGCCGACCGCCACCGCCACACCCACCCTGACCGTCCGCGACCTGACGCCGGCCCGCAACGTATCGGGCTACGTCGTGAGCAACGACCCCAACACCAACTATTTCACCTCAGAAGACCTGTTTGTTGGCAGCGATATGAAGCCGTGGCGACCGATTCGCTGGCTGGGCGGCATCCAGTTCGACGTGTCAGGTCTGCCCGACGACGCTCGCATCCAGAGCGCGGAAATCACCCTGACGGGGCGCAATGCAGTCTACCTCGACACTGTGCCCTCCATGCGCTGGGCGATGACCTTGCTCGACAGCAGCGTTGATGCGACATGGCGTGCCAGCACGTACAACTCGTTGGCCCAGGCGCCGGCTCTGTCGCTCTTGACGCCTCTCTTCGCCCCGTCCGAGGTAGGTGTGGGCGTCACCAACACATTCCGCTTCACCGAGGCGGGCCTGGCGCAACTTCAGGCCAGACTCACGTCCACCAATCGCGTCTCGCTGAGAGTCTCCGCCAACGATCCTAACGCGGGCTATCGGTCGATCTTCGATTGGAACAGCGGCAACGCTGTGGCGGGTAAGCCGGTCCTGCGCATCACCTATCGCTAGCTCTTTGCCCGGTAGAGAGGCTGCCATGCGCCGCTCAATCGCGGGCGGCAGCCTCTCTACCGGGGGCGTCGGGCCTCCCACTACAATTCGCGGTCAGCGACAGAAGCGTGAGCCAGGTTCTGACGCTGGGCCAGCTGCGCGTCGCGCGAGGGCGAGGCGCGCTCGTCGCCGTCACGCCCCAGGCCACGCAGGGCGGGCACACTCAGTAACAGCAAGGCAACGACCACCACCCCCAGTGAAAGCTCCTCCACTCGATTCCTCCCAGGTGAATAAGTCTCCACGTTCTGTCAGTCGGTCCATGCTATAATGTGACTATCCCCCCAAGAGCCTCGAGGTCAGTCGGTGGCCGACCGTCAGCCGCCCAACAGCCTATCGAGTCGGTCGAACACGCCGTCGAGGGGTGCGCGGGGCGTGGCCGGTTGCGCCACGAGCACGCCCTGGTGAACCCGCGCCAGTTTGCCGTCGTAGCGCACCTGGCCGCCCAGGGCCTGCTGCAACATCCACGGCGGCAACTCGCGGCCCTCGTAGCTACGCCAGAGCGCGTCCCACGTCATGGGCGCGGGCGGCGCGGGGGCCAGGGCGGCAGTGGAGCCGGAGCGGCGGGCGATGAGCAGGTCTCGGATGCCGAAGTAGGCGATGCTCAGGAGGGCAACGAGCAGCCAGAAGGGCCACAGCGTGACAAGGGCGCCAACGCCGAACATGAGGGCCAAGATCACCGCGGCCCCGGCGATGCACACTCCCCACAGCGTCTTGGCGCCGCGGCTTATCTGAGGGCTCCACGTAGAGTAGCCATGTCGAGCCAGATCCACAGACAATGCGGCGTTGACGATCACAGCGACCACGACGATGACGATGATGACGAGGGCTTCCATATTAGCGCTCCGGTGGCACGCTCAGAACAAATGTTCTACGCCACAGTATAGCGCTCATACGTTCTGATGTCAAGGGGTATGGCTATGGAAATGGATCTGGACGGGTGGAAGGTTGTGGCCGGTATTGCGGCGCTTCTGGGGCTCTGGGCCGTCACCAATGCAATGGCGAATTGGCATCTGCCGGCGATGGGCCAGGCGGGGTCGATTGAGCAGCACGAGGGGCGGCAGGCGATCCGGCGTGGGCGGTTCAACATGGCCGCACTCCTCGCTCTCGTGATGCTGGTGGCAGGGGGCTATGTGTGGCTGCGTCAGCCGGCGTTGCCCAGGGTCAGCATGCACATGAGCATGCCGACCCCCACGCCCATCATCGAGGGGCGGCTTCGGCCGGGCCTGCGGGTGGAGGTGGTGACGCCGCGCCTGACGCCGATGTACGTTCCCAACACGTTGGGGCAGCCCACGAACCAGGTACTCCTCGTGGCGAGCAATGGACTCCTGGGCGTGATTCGGGGCGGCCCCGACGAGTGCGCAGGGTTGCCATGCTGGAAAGTGCAACTCGCCGACGGGCGCGAGGGTTGGCTATGGGAGCGACTACCGGAGGAGCCGCATGCCAGAGTGCTGGCCGCCGCGCCATAGACCGAAAGCCACGAACGACCCATCCGGCTGGGCGGCAGCGTCGTAGGCGCGGTTCCGCGCGAGGGGGGCGCGCGCCCGCCCGACAGCCCTGGCAGGCTGACATGGCTTGCCAGGGCTGTCCGCATGCAACGCCGCGGGTGCAACGGCTGCACCAGCAGAGGTCATCCGGGTCACGTTTCACGCCGCATAAATCACGCCTCCCACTTGCCCCTGCTGCGCAATAAGGGTATCCTAGACCTATGAGCCGTAGCCAGCCTGACTCGAATCTTGCCACCCTCTTACGCGAGGGGCCGTCCGGCCGCGCCGTCTTTGCCCGGCCTGGCATCGCCCTCACCCGCCTGGCCGAGACCCTCACCGCCCTGGCCAACGCCGAAGGCGGCGAGATCGTCATCGGCATGGATGAGAAGGGGCAGACGGTCATCGGCCTCGACGACGTGCAAATCGCCTTCAACCAGGCCCTGGAAGCTGCCCTGGAGATCGACCCGCCGCTGGTCATCCCCATGCCCCGTGTCGTCGAGCGCAACGGTGAATCGCTGCTGATCGTCAGCGTCCCCGAGGGTCTACCCCACGTCTACAGCCACAAGGGCCGCTACTACCGACGTGAGGGGCGGGGCAACCGTCTGCTAACCACGCCTGAGCTACGGCGGCTGCTGGTCGAGCGCGGCGAGGTGGGCTTCGAGGCCGAGCCAGCTCGCCTGGCCGTCCGCGCCGACCTCAGCGATGAGAAAGTGCAGCGTTACCTGGAAGCCATCGACGCGGGCGCCGCCCTGGGCGTCGACACTGTCTTACGCCAGCGCCGCTGCCTGACCGCCGACGGCCAGCCCACCCACGCCGGCCTTCTCCTGTTCGGCCGTGACCCGCAGGCCTTCGTCCCTGGCAGCGAGGTTATTGTGGTCCGCTACGCAGGCACGGAGCAGAGCGACACCTACCTGCGCGAGGATATCCGCGACACCCTGCCGGAGCAGATCCTGCGCGCCGAGGCCTTCATCGTCAACAACATGCGCGTCGGCGCCAAGCTCACCGGCCTGGCCCGCGAGGAGCGCACCGAGTATCCCCGCGAGGCTGTCCGCGAGGCCCTGGTCAATGCCGTTGCTCACCGCGACTACAGT
>CAZJJF010000418.1:0-3352 GCA_964546245.1 uncultured Anaerolineales bacterium | reverse complement strand
AAGCTGCTTCGTGTCGACGACGCTGGAGATTCGCGCGCTTCTCAGCGTCATGGATCTCAGCGAACTTCATTCCCATCTGAGTTGTATTCATGGTCTCTCCTCGTGGATTGGCTCACATGTGAATGGGAGGAGCATGCCGCCGAGTGACAGATAGAATGCCTCTGCGCAGTCAAGGAGACAAGTGACCCGGCACCGACTGCCGTAGTTCGCCTCTGATGTAAGGCTCGCCCCTACGCTGGCGCGTGGGCGAGGGCGGCGGCGACCTGGGCGCCGACGCGGGCGTTGTGCTCCAGCAGCGCCAGGTTGGCCGATTGACTCGCGCCCTCGGTGATGGCGGCCACCCGCTCCAACAGGAAGGGGGTGACGGCCTTGCCCCGGATGCCGCGCGCGTCGGCCTCGTCCAGGGCGACGGCCACAGCCTTCTCGGCCACGGCGGGCGGTGTGGCGTATTCGACCGGGATGGGCACGGCCAGCAGCGCGCCGCCTAATCCCAAGGCCCGCTGAACGCGCCAGATGGCGGCAACTTCCGCCGCGTCCGCCACGGGCTGGTCAACAGGCAGCCCGCTGTCGCGGCTGTAGAAGGCCGGGAAGATGTCCGTCTGCCAGCCGAGGACGGGTACGCCGTGGGTTTCCAGCCATTCCAGGGTTAAGGGCAGATCGAGGATGGCCTTGGCGCCCGCGCACACGACGAGCACCGGCGTTTGCGCCAGTTCCGGCAGGTCGGCCGACACGTCCCACGGGTGACGGCGGTGCACGCCGCCGATGCCGCCGGTGGCGAAAACCTGGATGCCGGCGCGATGGGCGACCCACATGGTGGCGGCGACGGTTGTGCCGCCATTCTCGCCACGGGCGACGGTGATGGGCAGGTCGCGGCGGCTCACCTTGCGCGCCCGGTCGCCCATCTGGGCCAGCGCCTCAAGCTCACCGTCACTTAGCCCCACCCGGAGCGCCCCGTCGAGAACCGCGATGGTGGCGGGGGTAGCGCCATTGTCGCGGATGGCGGCCTCCATCGTCCGCGCGACCTCAACGTTCTTGGGCCACGGCAGGCCGTGGGTGATGACCGTGGATTCGAGGGCGACGACCGGCTGGGATAGGGCCAACGCCGCTGCCACGTGGGGAGCAATGGTCAGTGGATTCGAGGACAGGCTCATACAGCAGCTCCCGTGAAACGATATAGGCTGATATAGGCTATTGTACCACGGTCAGCCGCCGTGGGCTACATGACTGACCAGCGTAACCTTCCCGCGCCCTCAACGTCCATCATTGTGGCACGGTTTGACCGACGGCCGACGGCCGACCACCGACGGCCGACCACCGACCACGGATGACTGCCATCCGCCACCTGACTTCTTCCCCGGAGGCCCCTTGCGTATCGCCCGCTGGCTTGTCCTCGCTGTCGCCCTGAGCCTGGCGCTGTTCATCTCTGCATCCCACGCGGCGGCCCAGGGTGGGACACCAACGACGTGGCGCATCTACACCCACACCGACGATGTGTACGCCCTGGCCGTCGCCCCCGACGGTGTGACCCTCTGGGCGGCGACGGGCGGCGGCGTCGTGCGCTGGGATACGGCAAGCGGGGCGCGGCGCGTGTTCACCATTGACGACGGCCTGCCCGACAATCAGACCCGCGATGTGCTCATCGACCCGGCGACAGGCTACGTGTGGGTAGGCACATACGGCGGCCTGGCGCGCTGGAATGGCGCAAGCTGGCGGGTGTGGACGACGGCCGAGGGCCTGTGGGCAGAGCGCGTCGAGGGGCTGGGGCTGGACAGCGCGGGGCAGATTTGGGCGACGACCAGCGCGTCTGCCAGCGTCTGGGATGGCGTCACCATGCGCAAGTACGGCGACATCTGCGACGCCCTGACTGCCAACTTCACGGCGGTCCGTCAGGCCACCCACCCCACCCGCCTGTGGGCGGTGGAGGCGGGGCAGCGGGTGTGGACAACGGTGGGCGGAGGCGAAGGGGTGCGGCGGCACGATGGGAGCAGTTGCCAGGACTTCAACACCGACACGCTGCCCGGCCTGCCGTCCAACGTGGTCGTCGCCGTGGTCGCGACCCTCGACGGGGCGGTGTGGTTCGGGACGCAGGAAGGCATCGCCCGCCGCGATGCCAGCGGCCAGATGACACAGATCGGCCAGGGCGCGCTGCCTGACAGCCCCGTGGAGGCGATGACTGTGGATGGTCAGGGGCGGGTGTGGGCGGCCTTCGGCTGCGAGGGGGGGTGCGCCGGGGGGGTGGCGCGCATCGACGCGCGGGGCACGGCCAACCCCGCCGACGACCAGATTCAGGTATTTCCAATGGGAGAGGGTGGACTGCCGGGCCGCGTGCCCCGCGCCGTGGCCGCCGCGCCGGGCGGCGGGGCGTGGGTCGGCACGGATGCGGGACCGCTTCCCATCAGCGCGGGTGGAAGCATCGGGGCGGCCTTACGCCTGCCGGGCCTGCCCTCCAATCAGATCAACGCGCTGCTGATGGAGGGTTCCGACTCTCTCCTTCGGCTGTGGGTCGGCACGGATAATGGGCTGGCGCTGCTGGAGCGCGACCGCGACACGGGCACGGAGACGTGGACTGTCTATGATCAGGTGAGCGCAGGGCTGCCATCCAATCGCGTCCACGCCGTCGTGCGCCTCGGCCTTGATCTCTGGGTCGCAACGGGGGAAAACGGCGCCAGCGGCCCGGTCGGGGGTGTCAGCCGCCTGACTGACGCAGGTAGTTGGCTGCACACCACGAGCGTAGGGCGCGATGCCTTCGGCAATGTTCAGGCGCTGACGAAGGACAACCAGGGCCGCCTATGGGCCGGCAACGCCGGTGGCGTGGGCATTGCGCCCCGACTGTTCATGCTGAGCGCCGACGGCGACTGGCGCGCCTGGGTGGGTGGCTCAGGCAGCAGCTTTGGCGCGATTCGCGACCTGGCGGCGGCTCCCTCGACCCAGACGCCCGGCTCGGCGTCCGGCTGCCCGTCGGGGCGGGCGTGTATGTGGTTGGCTACCGACAGCGGGCTGTATCTGATGGATCACGGCGACTCGCCCCAGCCGGGCACGCCCTTCGTGCGCTTCACGGGCCAGAACACCGGCCAGCCCGCGCTGAACAGTCCCACCTCAGTGGCGGTGGACGGCCAGGGCAAGGTGTGGGTGGGGTCGTGGCTGGGGGCGGCGGTGCGCTCGGCCAACGGCGCGAGCTGGCAGGCCTACACCGTCGGCGCGCCGGCCAACGGCCTGCCGAGTAATCTGATCTACCATCTGGCCTTCAATCCAGCGGCCTGGCTCGACAACGGCGGCGTGTGGCTTCTGACGACGGGCGGCGCGGGGCGCTTCACCGACTTCGGAACCCCGACCCAGGCGCTGGCCCGCCCCA
>CAZJJF010000417.1:0-3358 GCA_964546245.1 uncultured Anaerolineales bacterium | reverse complement strand
ACGCGGCCGCCCGCCGAGTTCTCCTCGTTGACGGCCAGGGCAATGAGGCTTACACAATCGAGGGCGGTCAGTGGGTCATGGGCGAGGGTGCGGGCCTGGAGGCTGGCGTAGATGATGGGGGCGCGGCGTTGGATGCCCAGGCCGCCGGGCAGCACCCCTTCGGCATGGCAGCCGCGCTCGATGGCGGCCTCCATCGTCGCCCAGATGCGGTCCAGCCCGGCGTCGGTCTCCTCTGGCGGGCGCCATGCCGCCTCGTTGGCGCGGACGATGTCGGCGATGGAGAGGCCGTTACGTCGGCCTAGCTTGAGGAGGTCGGCGGCTGAGCCGAAGGGGTAGGGGAGGGGACGGGCGGGACCTGCCGCCCCCGCTTCACCGGCGGCGGCCTCGGCCTCGCTGATGACGAAGCCGCCGCCGACTGAGTAGAAGACGGCCGATGTGATGGGCATGCCAACGGCGTCGAAGGCGGCGAAGCGCATGCCGTTGGGGTGGCGTGGCAGGCTCTCGCGGCGGTGGAAGCGCAGGTCGGTGGCTTCGTGGAAGGCTATGTCGTGGCGGCCGGCCAGGGGGAGCAGGTACGCGGTGCGCACCCGGTCGACGAGGGTCGCCACGGCGTCGGGGTCGACGGTGTCTGGCTGCTGCCCCATCAGGCCGAGTAGGACGGCCTTATCGGTGGCGTGGCCGCGGCCGGTGAGGGCCAGGGAGCCATAGAGGTCGATCTGGATGCGGGTGACGTGGGGCAGCCAGGCCTGGGCGTCAAGGTCGCGCACGAAGCGCAGCGCGGCCCACATGGGGCCGACGGTGTGGGAACTCGACGGGCCGATGCCGATCTTGAAGAGGTCGAAGGCGGAGAGAGGCATGGCGTTACGTCAATCCTAGCCAGCCGCGCGTCACCTGGCGCACCAGTTTCGCCGTCGCCAGCGCCTCGCGGGCTTCGTGGGGAGTGGGCGCATCGAGAGGACATCAAGGTTGTCCTCATGGATGCCTGAGATGAAACCGATGTCAGCACACAGCCGGTTGAGCAGTACCAGGTCGTGGGTCTTGGGAACAACAACCGTGCGCGCGACCAGCGCAGCTTTGAGATACTTCTCGGCGGCCTGTTGAGCATGGAAGCACGCCATCGGCGTGAGCGGATCCTTGCGCCGCAGCGAGAATCGGACCACAGTGAGATCCTCTTCAGCCTTCTCCGCCCACGCCAGCGGGTCAGTTGCCTCGCTCATAGAGTACCAGTCCCTTGTGGACAATCTCGGCAATGAAGAAGTCACCTGCAGCGAGGGCCGCGTCAACCTCCTGCGGCCGCTTGACCAACAGGTCGACCGGGAAGGGCCGCGGCCGCAGCAACCGCGCGACCATCAGATGCCTCTCCTTCTGTGAGGCATCCGTGTCGAGGATGACGAGCAGGTCCACGTCGCTGTCGGGTGTCGGTGCGCCGTAGGCGTAGGAGCCGAAGAGGATGATTCGCTCCGGCTGAAGCACCGCCACGATGTGGTCCACGACGGCTGGCAGCGCGTCGGCGACCGGCGTGGTGAACCCGGTGGGCGTGACGTCCTTGACGTGGGCGGGCAACACGGTGTCCTCCACTGATGCACTCGCCGTTCCCTGTTGAAAGCATACAACAGAATGCCGCCCCTGGCAATGGGGGCGGCGCTGTGTCGCGGATCGAGCGCTCATGCTACGGCAAGGGGATCTCTAGCTGCTGACAGATGCGGCCCGCCGTGTAGTCGACAATCTTGCTGCTTCGGAGTGTGGCTACCTGCTGCTCCGTTGTTGCCATCTGACATGCGACCGAATTCAGCAAGGCGGTTGCGCAGCGCTGCGTTCCCCCCCTCGTGCAGCTACCTCTCAGTCGAGCTACCCGTATCGCCAAGTCCGGACAGGATGCGCTGAATTGATGCACTCAGCGAGGGAAGATCGCGGACGACCGTCTTCCAGACGACAGGAAGACTGACCTGCATGTACTCATGAATGAGCTTATTGCGCATATCGGCCGCGGCCTGCCAGGGCACATCGGGATAAGC
Organism: uncultured Anaerolineales bacterium; assembly: GCA_964546245.1. Lineage (GTDB taxonomy): Bacteria > Chloroflexota > Anaerolineae > Epilineales > JAHCIE01 > JAHCIE01. The sequence continues at coordinate 1,343 of CAZJJF010000417.1, read as the reverse complement.
GCGCCGCATCGACTCAGGTATGTGCCTAGCCGCCTCGCCCAGAATCTCTAGGGCACGGATGACGGCAAAGGCGGTCCTTTCATCGTCTGTGAACTCCTCATACGTCATTCCGCGCACGAACCCCATGGCCTTGTCGGAGGCGTCGAGCATATCGGTCAGATAGGCGCGCGCATCTCGCTCAGTCGTCATACAGGCACGACCTCACGCAAGATGTGCTTGCCGATGTCGGGCTTGAGGGCGTCGCGCATGACCAGGTCTATGCGGACGCCGAGCAGGCCCGAGAGTTCGTGCTCAAGCTGGATGAACTCGAAGAGACTCGGTGTCTCGTCAAACTCGATGAGCACATCCAGGTCGCTATCGGGGCGTTCCTCGTGGCGCACGTAGGAGCCGAAGACACCCAGAGAGCGGACTCGGTAACGAGCCGCCAGCGAAGGAAGGTTGTCCCGAAGTCGCTGCGTCATCTCGCCTAAGTCATTCTGCTGAGGCATAGCCGACACCTCCTCCCTCGTAGGCAAAGCATACAACAAAATGCCGCCCCTGGCAATGGGAGCGGCGCTGATCTGGCGAACGGGTGTGTCGCACACTCATTCACGTGCGTTGGGATTCTCGACCACTAAACCTTCGGCTTCGGCGGCAGTGTTCAGAGCCGCATCGGCCGACACAAACACAAGGGGTGGCAGATTCGCGGCCAGCCGAAGCCGCTGGATTTCTAGCGCCGCTGACAGTTGCACGGCGTCATAGGCGCGTAGGTAGTAGTTCTCGGCCAGGTCCATCGCACGCTGGATAACCGCGTTGGTGATCTCAACACGCCGGTATTCCGTTGTGTAGTCAGCGCGGAACTGATTCAGCAAGCGCTCTTTCTCTGGCAATGAGAGAGCGCCGCCACGCGCGGTTCTACTCACAGCTGATACCACCTCAACGGCTGCGATGACCACGACATAGGTATGCGCCTCTGAGGCCGAACTAAGAACGGTCTGGACCCAGGTCGAGCCAGGCTCGCGAACATAGCGCTTGACGAGAGCGCTGCTATCGAAGAAGTAGGCTGCCACCTACCGGCGGTCCTCGAGGATGCGTTCGGACAGTAACGCGCCATGTATCTCAGCCAAGGCGCGTGGCAGCCCTGCTGCCTCAGCCCTAGCGCCGGCTTGGGGCACGCTCAGAATGCCGAGGGCTACGAGGCGTCGCTCAAACTCGTCCTCGCTGACGACGGTATGCTCCGCCGCCAGCCAGCCATCCAGGAGAGCGCGCAACTGACGCTTCTCGTCGTCAGAGAGCGACTGTGCCTCGACCACGAGCCGATTGAAGGGCCGAGCCGCCATGTGGACGACTCCTCCACCCGGAAC
>CAZJJF010000416.1:0-3374 GCA_964546245.1 uncultured Anaerolineales bacterium | reverse complement strand
GTTGTGATCGGCGTCGCTCTCAGTATCCAGGATGCGCACGCCCGGTACGGCCCGCGCCGCGGCGACAATGTGCTCGATCACCTCGGGGCGGCGACCCTCACTGAAGTTCGGGACACATTCAATCAGGGATTGAGGCGACATAAGACTCCTTTGTTACATGTCTAGCAGGACTTTGAGAACGCCTGGCCGCTGCGCGTGGTCCAAGGCAGCCAGGGCGTCGGCCAGAGGATAGCGGGCGTGAATCAGAGACTGCACATCGACGCGCCCTTCGGCCAGCAGCCGTAGGGCGGGGGCGAAAGGGCCGCAGCGCGAGCCGACCAGGGTGATTTCGTCCACGACCAACGCGCTCAAGAAGTTCAGCCCACCGTTGCTTGCCAGCAGCGGGGCCAGGTCGCCCGCGAACGTGCTCTTGAGGACCAGCGTTCCCCGTGGCCGTACCAGGGCGCGGCCCTGCTTGAACCCAGCCAGACTGCCCGTCGCCTCAACCACGATATCCGCGCCCGGCGTCACATCCGCCCCGCCAACACTCGTCCGAATGCCGCGCCGTTCCAGGATAGCGAGCTTTTCCCTGTGGCGGCCGATGGCCGTCACCGCTGCCCCCGTCATGCCCAACACCTGGGCGACGAGCAGACCCAGCTTGCCATCGCCGAGAATCACTACCCGATCGGTCGGCTTTACCTGGACCTGTTGCAGTACCTCCAGCGCGGCCGCCAGCGGTTCGGCGAACACCGCCTCGTCATCCGACACGCCGTCGGGGACAGGGTGCAGCAGGTGGACGGGCAGCGACACGTACTCGGCAAACGCGCCGTCGCGGGCCACAATGCCCAGCGTCGTACGGTTCGGGCAGTGAGTCGGCCGCCCCGCCAGGCATGTCTCACACGCGCCGCAGTTGGCGTTGATCTCGCCCACCACCCGCCGCCCCAACCAGGCCTGATCCGGCGACTGCTCGACGACGCCAACGAACTCGTGGCCGGGGATGCCCTGAAAGGCCATATAGCCCCGCGCCAGCTCGATGTCTGTATTGCAGATGCCCGCCCGCGTCACCCGAATCAACGCCTCGCCCGGCGGCGGGGTCGGGATGGGTACATCGCGCAGGGCTAGACTCCCATTGAGGACAACGGCTTGCATGGCTCACTCACAATAGGGGCTGGAAGATCATTGTCAGTATAGCCCCACTTGATGCGCTGGGCCAATGCCGCCCTCGTCCTGGCGTGCGGCAGCCATGCTGCCGCGTTCCCGTGGCACTCCTTGTGCTTTCGCCTTCCCAAAAGGAGGTACGCATGCCACTCCGCGGCGACCAGCAAGAGGACCACCAGCCAGCGAAGCCAACCATGGGCGAGACCTTCAACCCCCAGCCGATAATCGACGCCGACGCCCACGACGACGACCACTTCCCCACCCATGAGGAGCCGACGCCCAATTACGACAGCTACCCCGTCGGAGACAGCGAGGGCGACGGCCGCAATCCCGACCCGATCGGCGAACTGCCCGGCCGCCTGCCCGGCGAATTCTCGGCGGCCCAGCGCGAGGCCCTCGACGAGGACACCACACCGCCCGATTGACGCCCAGCGCGGTGGACGCTGAGAAAGGGCGAAGGACCAACCAGAGACTGCCCATTGGTCCTTGGTCCTTCGTCCTTGGTCCTCCTTTGCCTTTCCCGCCTGCCGTGCGTACTCTTTGCCTTGACCAATACGCGAGGAGGCAAGTGTGCAAGCGAAACTGGACGAACTCAAGGCCCGCCTGCTGGAAATTAGCGACCTGACCGGTGCGGCGGCTGTCCTCAACTGGGACCAGGCGACGTATATGCCGCGTGGCGGCGGCCCGGCCCGCGGCCGGCAACTGGCGACTCTCAGCCGCCTGGCCCACGAGCGGCTCACCGATGCTGGCCTGCGCCGCCTGCTGGATGACCTGCGACCTTACGAAGAGAGCCTACCCTACGACTCCGACGACGCCAGCCTGATCCGGGTCGCGCGCCGCGACGCGGACAAGGCGGCCCAGGTCCCTGCCGCCTTCATGGCCGACATGCGTACCCTGGGGTCGGCCGCCTTCCAGGCCTGGACCCGCGCCCGGCCCGCCAATGACTTCGCCGCTGTCGCCCCCTACCTGGAGCAGGCGCTCGACATGAGTCGACGCCTGGCCGACTACTTCCCCGGTTACGACCACATTGCTGACCCGCTGATCGACTACTCCGACTACGGGATGAAGGCGGCCGACATCCGCCGCATCTTCGGTGAGTTGCGGCGCGAGCTGGTCCCGCTGGTCCAGGCCGCCCTCGACCAGCCGCCCGCTGATGACTCCTGCCTCCACGGCCACTTTCCCGAGGCCGCCCAGTGGGCTTTCGGCGAGGAAGTCATCCGCGCCTTCGGCTACGACTTCGAGCGCGGCCGCCAGGACAAGACCTACCACCCCTTCGCGACGAAGTTTTCTGTTGGCGACGTGCGCATCACCACCCGCTTCCGCGAGGGCTTTGTCGGCGACGCCATGTTCAGCACCATGCACGAGTCGGGGCACGCCATGTACGAGCAGGGCGTCGCCCCCGCCTTCGAGGGCACGCCGCTGAACCGGGGCGCGTCGGCGGGCGTTCACGAGAGCCAGTCGCGCCTATGGGAGAACATCGTGGGGCGCAGCCGGGGCTTCTGGGAATGCTACTACCCGCGCTTGCAGACCTACTTCCCCGACCAGTTGGGCGGCATTCCCCTCGACCGCTTCTACCCAGCCATCAACAAGGTCGAGCGCTCGCTGATTCGCACCGATGCCGACGAGCTGACCTACAACCTGCACGTCATGTTGCGCTTCGACCTGGAGTTGGACATGTTGGAGGGCAGGCTCGCCGTGCGCGACTTGCCTGAGACGTGGCGCGCCCGCTACCAGTCGGACCTGGGCATCACCGCCCCCGACGACCGCGATGGCGTGCTGCAAGATGTCCACTGGTACGGCGGGCGCATCGGCGGCGCGTTCCAGGGCTACACCCTGGGTAACATCCTCAGCGCGCAGTTCTACGAGGCCGCGCTCCAGGCCCACCCCGACATCCCCGACCAGGTTCGCCTGGGGGATTTCGCGACTCTGCACGGCTGGCTGCGCGACAACATCTACCGCCACGGCCGCAAGTTCACCGCCGACGAGCTGGTGCGCCGCGTGACCGGCCGCCCGCTCACCATCGACCCCTACCTGCGCTACCTGCGCGACAAGTACCCGATTGCGATCTAGCCCCAATGTTCTCGCGGCGACCAGACCTGACAGGTTTTCAGAAACCTGTCAGGTCCGCTCCTCCTCTAGCGCATACGCCACCGCCTCGTCCAGCGTCATCGCGCGGCCCTCAGCCTGGAGGGTAGCCATCGCCGACGCCGACAGGCTGGCCTGCAGCCAGTCGCGTG
>CAZJJF010000415.1:0-3412 GCA_964546245.1 uncultured Anaerolineales bacterium | reverse complement strand
CCCTCGGCCGGCTGCGGGTAGACGTCGATACGCACGATAGCCGAGTCAACCTTCGGCGGCGGGTAGAACGCCCCGGCCGGCACGCGGGCCACGATGCGCGGCGCGCCAAACAGCTGCACGCTGACTGCCAGCAGGCTCATGTCCGGCGGCCGGGCGGCGATGCGCTCAGCCACCTCGCGCTGGACCAGCACGACGACCCGCGTCGGTCGGAGGGGCGCTTCCAGGATGTGGCGCAGAACCGCCGATGTGATGTAGTAGGGCAGGTTGGCGACGACCTTGTAGTCCGTCGCGCCGCGACTCGTGACCAGCTCACGCAGGTCGGTCTGGAGGATGTCGCCCTGGACGACCTCCACGGCGCGCCCCGGCGCTACCTCGGCGCGCAGCAGGTCCACCATGCGCTCGTCCAATTCGACGGCAATCACGCGCCCTGCCGCGTCGGCCAGCCGGCGTGTCAGGGGACCGGGGCCGGGGCCAATCTCGACCACCGTATCGTCGGGCGTCAGCTCGGCGGCGGCCACAATCTTGTCCAGGGCGGCGCTGTCCAGCAGAAAGTGCTGGCCCAGGCTCTTCCTGGCCCACAGGCCGTGGCGTTTGAGGAGGGCGGGCAGGCTCTCGCGGTCCATAGGGGTGTGGGGAATCAATCGGCCCAAGAGCTTATCTCGGTAATCGTGACCAAGGCTGCCTGAGTCACCCAGCGGTGACTGCTTACGGCTGCTCCCTTCCGGTCCTGACCGGATTCACAGGCCGCTGCCGCTCAGGGCCCCCGTCCGTATTACCGAGATAAGCGCCTGGGCCGATGTGGCGGAGAGGGGGGGATTTGAACCCCCGAGGGCTTTTGACCCAACACGATTTCCAGTCGTGCGCACTAGACCAGACTATGCGACCTCTCCGTGTCGAAGGCGCGCTCAATTATAGGCGCTGGACGCCGTTGCGTCAATCTGCGCCAGCCCAATGACCCACGACTGTCATGCTGAACAGAGCGCAGCGGAGTGAAGCATCTCTGCCCTTGTCGCCGTAGAGACCCCTCCTGCCGTCGGGGTGACACTCGTAGCTTCAGCGCATCCATAAGATGTCCCACCGTTGGATCGTCTTACGCCGCTGGACCGTCCACCAGCGGGCGTGTCGCCTCGAAGTCGGCGCGCACGTCGCGCACGTCCACCTGGGGCAGGTGGGTCTCGACCAGGGAGATGGTGGCGTCGATGAGGGCGTCCAGAGTTGCCACGGCCTCGACAGGTGGCAAGCGGAAGACGGCGGCCAGCCGCGCCGCCAGATCGGGTGGGGCAAGCGGCAGGTCGGCAGCCAGGCGATCCATCCAGCGGAAGCCCAGGTGGGGCAGGTAGACCCGATTCAGGCCTATCAGGCTGAGCAAGATGGCCTTCTCGGCCTGCACAAAGTCGTCGTACAGGAGCAGGCGGTCGTCGCGGTAGAGCAGCTTCTGGCGTACCCAGCGCGAGCGGAAGCCCAGGTGCTCGCGAACCATCGCCTCGGCCAGGCCATCGGGATAATCGGCGACCGTCGCCCGCCATGCCGCGATGAGGTCGTGCCCGTGCAGCGGCCGCGCGTATTGGATGATGGCGATGAGGTCCTGCTTGACCAGCGCGCTATCGTAACCCTCCACCACGTCGGCCAGCCACTGCTCTGTCTCCGTCACCAGGCGGTGGCTGACCTGGAACTCCACCCCCGCCACGCGCACATCGTCCGACCACTCAGCGTTCACGTCGTCGTAGGGGTACAGGTTGACCAGCGTGCCCACCTGGGCTGCCACGTCACGGCGCGCATCGTCGGTGGGCGCGGTGTCCCAGACGAGTGTCATCTCTATATCAGAGTAGCGATCGGCCCAGCCACGAGCCACCGACCCCGCCAAGAGCACGGCGCGCACGCCGGGCAGAGCAGCATAGGCGGGGGCGATGCGCTCCGCCAGAGCCAGCCGCCAGGCGCTGGCCGCGTTGAGATCGGCGCGCCCGGCCATCAGTTCAGGCACCACACGTCGGATACAGCCTTGGGAAACAGGATGTCGGTGAGGACGCGCGCCGTCTGGCTGTCTGGGTAGCAGTCAGCGTAGGCGGCCTCCAGCTCATCCAGGGAACGGTAGCCGAACAAGACCTGGAGGAAGGTCAGGTGCGGAAAGCGCACGTCGCCCCCCTCATCCCGCGACGGCTGCCAGGCCTCGACATGGGTCAGGCGACCATGCTCGAAGGTCAGGCACACCCCGCCGCGATAGAAGCTGATGCGGAGGTCGCCGCTATGCCCGGCTGCAACAGAGGCCGCTAGCCGCGCTTCGAGAACCGGCCGGATGTGCAGCAGGAACCCGGCCACGTCGGGCACGCGTATGTAGTAGGCGTAGGGCGCGCTGACACGCGGCAGGCGGTTGCCCAGCACGGTGTACACCGGATGATCGCTACCCAACCAGAAGCCGAAGGACTGCATGGGCTGACCGGCTCGCTTCGCGGCTACCTGCTCGCCCGCCGCCCACAGATAGCGGATGACCGACGGCGTCACGGCCAGCCACGACACGCCGGGCTTGACCTCGTAGAGTTGGGCAGCGAGCATGTCGCCCCACAGATGCAGCGCGTGGCCGACGAAGCCGACCCGCTGCCCGTCGAGGGCCTCAATGGCGCACCAGTCAAGGCGGCCGCCGCTCTGCTCGCTCATGCCCAGGAGCTCGTAGCGCCACATGTCGGCGTCGCGTGGGCAGCTGACCAGGTAGCGGCGCTGGCTGGCGGCGTACAGGTCGCCAATGAAGGGCAGGTCATCGGCGGTCGCCGGACGGACGCGGTACGGCTCGGCCTCACCGTCGCGCAGTTGGGGCACGTGGGAGACATAGCCCGCCCGCCCGCCCGCCAGACCCAGGGCCATGTCATAGCCAAACTGGCGGTAGTAGAAAGGGATACCGGTGATGGCCTGGGCCAGGTGGCCGCGCGCCGCGCTCCAGCCGTGGACCACCTCCATCTGGAGGCGCACCAGGCCCCGCCGCCGGTACTCCGGCAGCGTGCCCACCAACTCGACACGGCCGACCCCGAAGGGGAGGCCCGCGTAGGTCCACGTCTGAGGGATGAGATTCAGCGATGAGATAATCGTCCCGCTGCGTCGGTCCTCGACCAGGGTGAAATCGTCGGGGCGGAGCGTTGGGTGGGGGCGCGTTAGCAGGTCGCGGGTCCACACGCCGGCCGGAATATCCGGCTCTGGCGAGCCGGGGTTGCGGTGAATCTCGCCATTGAAGGCCGCCAGCGCTGTCGCGTCAGATACCCGGCCGCGCCGCAGGATGAGGCCGTCGCCCAAGTCGCGCAGGATGTCGCTCTCAATTGCCTGGCTCATGCTATCCACTCCCAGGTGTACCTAGCCAAAGCGGGCGGGGTCGAAGGGCGACATGTCGCGGTCAGGGCCGCCGCCACACAACCACAAGGCCATCTGG
>CAZJJF010000414.1:0-3421 GCA_964546245.1 uncultured Anaerolineales bacterium | reverse complement strand
TGAGGCGCTGCAACGCCTGGCGATCCTTGCGCAGATCGATGCCCTCGCTCTGCAAGAACTCGGTAGCCGCCCAATCAATCACGCGCTGGTCGAAGTCATCGCCGCCCAGGTAAGTATCGCCGTTGGTCGAGCGGACCTCGAAGACACCCTCGCCCAGGTCCAGGATGGAGATATCGAACGTCCCGCCGCCCAGGTCGTAGACCGCGATGCGCTCGTCGTGCTTCTTGTCGAGACCATAGGCCAGCGCCGAGGCGGTCGGCTCATTGATGATGCGCAGCACCTCCAGGCCCGCGATCTGGCCCGCGTCCTTGGTGGCCTGCCGCTGCGCATCATTGAAGTACGCCGGAACGGTAATCACCACCTGGGTCACCGGCTCGCCCAGGAAAGCCTCAGCATCAGCCTTCAGCTTGCCCAGAATCATTGCCGACACCTCAGGCGGCGAGTACTCGCGCCCGCCCATCAGCACCCGCACATCGCCATTGGAGGCAGCCGTCACCTTATAGGGCACGTGCTGCAAGGCTTTCTGCACCTCAGGGTCGCTGAACTTGCGGCCCATGAAACGCTTGATAGAGTAGATCGTATTCTCGGCATTGGTGATTGCCTGGCGCTTGGCGACCGCGCCCACCAGCCGCTCCCCGTTCTTGTTGATGGCGACAATCGACGGCGTGAGACGGCTACCCTCGGCGTTGGGAATCACCACCGGCTCGCCGCCTTCCATCACCGCTACCACCGAGTTGGTCGTTCCCAGGTCGATTCCGATAATCTTCATTCACGTCTTCCTTCAGCGTGTTTCCAACCGCGCGACGGCCGTCGCGCCCAGATCGAAGCCCCACCTATCCCTGTCACGCCGGCGAACCATCTTCAGAGTTCGCCGCGACGCCTGGGCCGCTGCTGACAGCTACCAGGGACGGCCGCAACAGTTGGTCGCCATACAGGTAGCCGCGCTGCAACTCCGTCACCACCGTACCCTCCGGGTACTGTGTCGACTCTTCCTGCAGGATCGCCTCGTGAATCTTGGGGTCGAAGGGGCGGCCGACGGCATCAATAGGCGATGCGCCCTCACCCTCCACAACCAACTGCAGCTTGCGGTAGATCTGGCCGACGCCTTGAATCCATGTGAGATTACGCAGATCCGGCGGCAACGTTTCAAAGGCGCGCTCAAGATCATCCAGCACAGGCAGCAGTCGCGTCAACAGGCGGGCGTTGGCCGTGGTCGTCAGCGCGGCCCGCTCGGCGTCGGTGCGGCGGCGATAGTTAGCCAGCTCGGCGCGGGCGCGCTGCCACCCGTCCAGATACTCAGCGGCCCTGGCCTTCGCCTCAGCCAGTTCCCCATCGAGTCGTGCTATCTCGCCAGCTAACGCATCAACCGCCATCTCCGCCGCTGGCGACGCGGTCGACGCAGCGGCTACCGCCTCATCGATGGCTTGCTCATTCACGTTCGGCTCGGTCACAGTCTCTCTCCTAAGGTAACAGCCACTCCAGGCCTTGGCGACCTGTGGCGACTCCATTAGCTAGTACCCGTACAACTCTCGCACCAGCGAGCTCATGATGCGCGCCACGTAGCGCACCGTGGAGACGGCGCGGTCGTAGGGCATACGCACGGGGCCCAGGACGCTGATCACGCCCTCCACCTGGTCTGGTTCGCCATAGCGCGCCGCCACCAGGCCCATGTCGGCCGTCATGCCGTGGCGTTCGCCAATCATCACCTGGACACCCCCGGAAGGCAGCTGCATCTCCGACAGCAGCCTCTCCAGAGTATTCCCTTCCAGGAGGCGCAGCACGTCGGACGCTTGCTCGGCGAATTCCGGCGCGCTCAGGACATTATTAACGCCCTCGCGATACACCTCGCCGCGGCTCTGGTCGGCCTCGCGCATCACCGCAATCGTGTGGGCCGTCGCCTGCGCCTCGGTCACGGACAACTCCTGGCTGGCCAGTGCGCTCGTGATTTCCTGACGGGTCAGGCCGCCGAAGGCCGCATTGAGGCGGTGAGAGAGGCGGCTCCACTCCTCCTGAGGCAGCCCCGTCTCGACGGCGAGCATCTGCTGCTTCACCGTGCCGTCCTGCATCACGATAATCAGCAGGACCAGGGCATCGCGGATGCCGATGAATTCGGCATGCTTGAGGCGGCCTTCGTGCGCCTTGGGCGCGGTGACCAGGCTGGCCGCGCGGGCCGTGTGGGCCAGCACCGCCGCCGACAGGCGCAGCCATTCCTCAAGCTCCTGATTCGCCTGGTGAAACTGGTGTTGGATACGCCGCTGGTCGTCGAGGGGTAGTTCCGTATCTTCCATCAGCTGTTCGACGAAGTAGCGGTAGCCCTTGATGGTGGGCACGCGGCCGGCGGAGGTGTGCGGGTGAGTGAGATAGCCCATCTCTTCCAGCACTGCCATCTCGTTGCGGACTGTGGCCGGGCTGACGCCGAGGGGGAAGTTCTCAACAATGCTCTTGGACCCGACTGGCGCCGCGCCCTTCACATAGCTACGGATGATGATCCCCAAAATGGCTCGTTGGCGCTCGCTGAGTCCTTCTGTCACTCGCCTCTCACCTCTGCCAAGAAGATTAGCACTCCATTGTGCGGAGTGCTAAAGGCCGTGCCCTATATCATAGTGGGATTCGCGGTTTGAGTCAACTTCAGTAGGCCGCCCGGTCGCGGAAGAAGAGGGGCACGGTCTTGAGCATGATCTTGAAGTCGAGCCAGATAGACCAGTTCTCGATGTAGTAGATATCGTACTTGGTGCGTTCGGCAATGGAGGTGTCGCCGCGCAGTCCGTTCACCTGCGCCCAGCCGGTGATGCCTGCCTTCTCGCGATGACGCTCCATGTAGCGCGGGAACTGGCGGCGGAACTGCTCGACGAAGGTAGGCTGCTCGGGGCGCGGCCCTACGATGCTCATGTCGCCGAGCAGCACATTGATGAACTGCGGTAGCTCGTCCAGCGATGTGCGCCGCAGCAGTCGGCCCAACGCCGTGCGGCGCGGGTCGTCCTGGACAGTCCAGCCCGGCCGATCGGAGACCTCCGAGTGGCACATGGTTCGGAACTTGATGACGGGGAAGGGCCGCCCGTCCAGGCCAATGCGTTCCTGGGTATAGAAGACCGGCCCTCGCGAGTCCAGCTTGATCAAGGTGGCAAGGAACAACATCAGAGGCGACAGGATGACCAGGGTGAGGGTGCTGAGGGTCAAATCGACTCCGCGCTTGAGGGTGCGCTTCCAGCCTTGCAGTGCGCTATCCCGCACCGTAACCAGGGGAAGCCCGCTCAGATGGCCGATACTGATTTCCGACGCCATGATCTGGAACACATCAGGAAAGACCTTGATACTTGTTCGGCCCGTGTGGCAGCGGGCGATAATATCGAGCATCTCCTCATGGGTGGCGTTGGGCAGCGCAATGATGATCTCGTCGATGGCCTCGCGCGCGATGATGGTC
>CAZJJF010000413.1:0-3424 GCA_964546245.1 uncultured Anaerolineales bacterium | reverse complement strand
TGAAGAACTTGTTGCGCATGTCGCGTTCCATCGCCGCCGCCATACCGGGGTCGGACATGTCGTGGCCCGCGTGGGCATGGCCAGCCATGTCGTGGGCATCGTGCTGCGTCGACGCCGGCGCGTGGGCCGCGTGGTCGTGGTGGGCCGCCGCCGTGGCGGGCCTCTCGTACTGCATGCGGTCGTGGCGGGTGCCCATGGTGATGGGCTGGGTGTCGACACCGTGAGCCAGATGCGCCAGCCCCCGCTGCGGCGGGGGCATGACGTGCGCGCCGTGGTCGGCAGTCGTGCCATCCGCTGGGGCGCACGGGCAGCCCGTGGCAGCGATGAGCGTCTCGATGTCGGGGACGGTAATCATGCCGGGGTGGTAGCCGACGTGGGCCGCATTGTGCAGCCAGTCAACGTGGACACTCGTGATGTGCGGGTTGGCGCGCAGCGCATCCTCGACCGCCTGCGCGCACTCCAGGCAGTGCAACCCTTCGAGGGCCAGGGTAGCGTGGGCGCTCGCGGCATCGTCCCCCCCCGTCAGAGCGTGATGGTGCATGGTGTCATCTCCTTCGAGTATCCCTTGTCCACACTCACCGATAGCCAGGTCACGCGCATGACCGAGCAGATAGCTAGCCGTCAGGCCGAAGTATACCCCTGCGTCTGTTGCTTGCGCCAACGCGCCCACCGCCGGGCGGCGCGGCCAGCCCCTGCTCGAGCTCGCTCAGGTCGAGTCTCCTATCAACAGGGCTTCCAGGGCCGGGCCCTGGCCCCAGGGGTAGACACCCCCGGTTGGAATGGTGGCGTAGTGAGCCGCCGCGCCGGGTGGGCTGGCCTGCGACACGCCGCCCAGCACGCCATCGTCGCCCAGCCGCCCCAGCAGCGCGGCCCAGGCGCGCGTGGCGGCGGGGCGGTAGCTGTCGGGCAGCAGGCCCAGGGCCAGGCCGCGCCGCAGCGCGCAGTAGAACATGGCGGGCAGTGACCCCTCGCAATAACTCGAGGGCCGGTCGAGGACAGTGTGCCACTCGCCCTCAGGCGTCTGAAGCGCGACCAGGGAAGCCATGAGGCGAGCAAACAACGCGGCAATGTCGGCGTAGCCTCGGTGATCAGGCGGCAGCTGCTCCAACGCCCCGACCATGCCCAGCGCTGCCCAACCGTTGCCGCGTCCCCAGAACGCGCCGTTGGTCTGGCCGCGCGCGGCGTCGTATAGATGGTAGCACAGGTCGCGTTCCTGGTCCCATAGGACGCTCGCGTGGCCAAGCAGGCAGTCAGCCGCCAGGTCGAAGTAGTTGCTGTCACCCGTCGCCCGCGCCAGGGCGCACAGGAAAGGCGCGTCGAAGTCTATGCAGTCGACGTACACGTAGCTGTGGAACTCGCCGTGGTCGGGGCGGTGCAGGCGCGCGCCCTGCCGCGTTGTGGGAAGCCCGGCGAAGAAGTCGCCCAGGGCGCGCGCGCGGTCCAGAAGGCGCAGGTCACCTGCCCGCTCGTAGACCATGAGCAGGGCACGGCCAGGCGCGACGTGGTCAACGTAGGGCACGTCCGAGCGCGCGGCGAGCCAGCGATCCATGAGGCTCGCGACAAAGTCTAGATAGCGCGGCTCATCGAGGCGGTCGCCGGCTGTGATAAGGGCTTCCAGGGCAATGCCCTCGCCATAGCCCCATACCTTGTACGGATAGGCCTCGCAGTGGGCCGCCACAGCCCGCAGCAAGTCATCGGTCGCAGCGCGCATGGCGCTCCTCCTTAGCCTGGGCCCGCGTGGGCCGCAACTTGCGGGGCTGTCGGCCTGAGCGCGCCGAAGCCCTGAGCGAAGCGAATGGGGAAGGGCCTCGCCGCCAGGTATGAGAGCCTGTCGGTTCCCGTGTTGTTGGCCGAGGAACTTCGCCTCCAGCCCAGGGCGACAAGGACATAAGGACACATGGACGCGCCCCCTTGACAGGTCGCTCGCTCCATGATATCATAGATACAGTGATATCTGATATTTCAGGTTTCAGATATCAGATTTTACGACACTGTGCCTGATCTGTCAACTCCGCCAGGAGACCTATGGCCGCCGATCTCGGCGCTCTGGTGCAGGAGCGTCTTACCGATACCGTGTACGGTCTCATCCGCGAGCGTATCGTCAGCGGCGGCTTCGCGCCGGGCGAGAAACTCAACGTTGACCAGCTGGCCGAACAGCTCAACATCAGCCCCACGCCCGTCAAAGGTGCGTTGGCCCTGCTGGCGGTCGAAGGCCTGGTCCAGATCCAGCCGCGTCGCGGGACCTTCGTCGCCTCCATCTCCGAGAACGAGCTATCTGAGGTGCTGGCCATCCGCGTCGCGCTCGAGGTCCTCGCGGCTGAAACCCTGCTCGAGCATGCCGCCCAAGACGACATGGCGGCTCTCAGGCGCATGGCCCGCGAGATCGCCAATGCCGCCGACGTGGATGAACACATGCGCATCAACGCCGAGTTCCATCAGCGTTTGGTGGAACTGAGCGGCAACCGCAAACTGGCCGAGATGTACCGCCAGTTGCACGCCCACATTCACATTGCTCTGGTCCACTCCCACTCCACCACGTGGCGTGAGCGGGCCGCCCGTGAGGCGGCCGAGCACGACACTATCATTGCGGCCATCGAGCGCGGCGACCGCGCCGCCTTGAAGGACGCGCTCACTCAGCATCTCACTCGCTCCCGATCATCCCTGTTGAGTGACATCAGCTCGCAAGGACAGCCAGGCCTGAGCGAGCCTCCGCCGTTTCGTTGAACCACGCTGCCCGTCGACATCTCGGGTTCCCACGGGAATCGAAGCTCAAGGAGGAGACACCCCATGCGAGGCAAGCTTGTTCTAGTTCTAGCGCTGGCGCTGACTCTAGCGCTGGCCGCCTGCTCCACCCCTGCCCCGACGGCATCCCAACCCGCCGCCCCTGCCGCGCAGCCCACTGTCGCTGCCCCGGCCCAGGCAGCTCAACCCGCTGCCAAGGCCGCCCTCGCACCCGCCAAGCTGCGCCTGGCGTCGTGGCAGTGGGACGACCCGGCCTACAAAGACTTCTGGGAAGGCACTACCAAAGCCTTCACCGAGGCTAACCCTGGCGTCACCTTTGACCGCTTCGCCTTCCCCATTGACCAGTTGTGGGACAAACTGAATACCGAGGTGGTGGCGGGCAGCCCGCCCGAGCTGATCGAGGTCACTGGCTTCAACGTCTTCCAGTACATGGACCAGGGCGTGCTGGCGCCCCTCGACAAGTGCTTCGCCGGCACCGACCTCATGGACAAGGTCAAGGACCAGAAGACCTACGCCGTCAAGGACGGCAAGCCCTACGCCCTCAACCTGTCGGCGCGCACGCTGCAGCTCTTTGTCAACGAGAAGCTGTTCCAGGATGCCGGCGTCAAGGTTCCCACCAACTTCGCCGAGTTCAAGGACGCCGCTAAGAAGCTGACCGTACCCGGCAAGGATCAGTACGGCC
>CAZJJF010000412.1:0-3424 GCA_964546245.1 uncultured Anaerolineales bacterium | reverse complement strand
CCCAACACCACCCCGCCCCAGTCCCCCCCCCCCCCGCACACCCGACCCCTTTTTTATCGGGGGGCGGTGGGGCGGTGGTCGCTCGTCTGTCGTCACTCCCCGCACCACTGCCGCGCCGTCTCGATGAGGACGCGGGCGCACTGAACCACCGACTCCGCCTCCACCCACTCGTCAATGCTATGCCAGCCGCCGCCCGTGTTGCCAAACAGCACGGTCGGGATGCCCGCCGCCTGCAAAATGGCGGCGTCAGTCCACGCTGTCTGCCCCACCAGAGCCGGGGCGCGGCCCAAAACCGCCTCGGCTGCGTCGGCCACGGTGCGCGCGATAGGCGCGCCTGCGTCGATGCCGAAGGGGTCTCGGCTGAACACCAGCCTGGCTGTGGCGCGGAAGGACGGGTCGGCGGCGGCCAGGCGGGCCAGGATGGCCTCGAACTCCGCCAGCACGCCGGCCGGAGTCTCCCCGCTGACGGTGCGCCGCTCCACCTGGACGCGGCACAGGTCGGGGTACATGCTCCACTCGCGCCCGCCGCTAATGGTCGAAGCGTGTACCGATGGCGGCGTGACCAGGGGCGGGTGGGGGCGCGCCTGCAACTCGCGCCCGTAATCCTCCAGCGCCACCAGGAAGCGGCCCATGTGGGCGATGGCGTCGATGCCCTCGTTGGGGCGGCTGCCGTGGGCGGCGCGGCCAACCGTCTCTACGTCAACCCACACGAAGCCCCGATGCGCCAGGCACAGGCCCAGGTCAGTCGGCTCGGTGACGATGGCTGCATCCGCCGTGTAGGCCCGCGCCAGGGCGTCTGTGCCGATGGACGCATACTCTTCGTCTACGACACACGCGATGAGCAGGTCGCCCCGCAGCCGGATGCTCGCTTCGTGAATGGCCCGCGCTGCCCACAGCATGGCGGCGATGCTGCCCTTCATGTCGGACGAGCCGCGACCCAGGATGTGGCCGTTGCGGCGGCGTGGGGTGAACGGTTCAGCCATGCCCTCGACGCCGACGGTATCGACATGGCCGTTGAGTATCAGCGAGCGACCGCCGCCCGTGCCGCGCAGGATGCCGATGATGTTGGGGCGGCCGGGCGCGACCTGCTGGACCTCCACAGCCAGCCCCGCCTTGCGCAGGAAGTCGGCGCAATAGGCGGCGATGGCGCCTTCGCCCGGCGCACTGGCGGCCAGGTCGGGGTTGATGGACGGGATAGCGATCAGATCGCCCAGAGTCGCCAGAACGGCCTCGGCGTCGAGGGGAACGGTACGGCTCACACAACCTCCAGGGATAGGGATGGGGAATGCTCTGAATTGTGTCGAATAGCGGGGTCGTGTCAAGGCGGCGCGCCTCTTGCAGTGAAACTTTACTTCTCTCGATGCGTGGCTACACTTAGCCGCATTCCCCGCCTGACTCGCCTACGGATTGTCCATGCCTATCGCGCCATCGCCTGTACCGGAGAAACCGCCGCGTTTCGCCGCCTTTCGCTACCGCGACTTCCGCCTCATGTGGGCCGGTCAGCTCATCTCGGGCGCTGGCACCCAGATGCAGTTCGTCGCGCTCAACTATCAAATCTACGATTTGACCGGCAGCCCGATCTACTTGGGGCTGACCGGTCTTGTGCGTGTTGTGCCTATCATCATTTTCTCGCTGCTGGGCGGTGTCATCGCCGACAACGTGGACCGCCGCAAGCTACTGCTGGTCACCCAGACGCTGATGATGCTCGTGGCAGCGACGCTAGGCGCGCTGACCAACGCCCAGCTTATCACCCCCTTGATGATTTACGCCCTGACCGCGGTCGGCGCGGCCGCCGTCGCCTTCGATAGCCCGGCCCGCCAATCCATCGCCCCCAACCTTGTCCCGCGCGAGGCCTTCAGCAACGCTGTCAGCCTCAATACCATCGCCTGGCAGGGCGCCAACATCGCTGGCCCGGTACTGGCAGGCTTCGTCATCCAACGCTTTGGCATCGGCCAGGTGTACTGGGTCAACGCCGCATCCTTCATTGCCTCGCTGGCCGCCCTGGCCCTCCTGCACACGCGCTTTGCCGTCGCAGCGAAGCGCAACGTCAGCTTTGGCGCGCTGAAGGAAGGCTGGAAGTTCGTCTTCAGCCAGCCCCTCGTCCGCGTCACGATGCTCCTCGACTTCGTGGCGACCTTCTTCTCGTCGGCCAACCAGTTGTTGCCCGTCTTCGCCAAGGACGTTCTGGACGTGGGTGCACAAGGCTTCGGCATCCTGTCCGCGGCGTCGGCCGTCGGCGCAGTGAGCGCCAGCGTTGTCATGACCTTCATCCCGCGCCTGCGCCATCAGGGACCATTGCTGCTGATCGCTGTAGGCCTCTACGGCTTTGGCACGATCATCTTCGGCGCGTCGCACCTGTTCTGGCTGTCCTTCGCCGCCCTGGCCCTCCTCGGCGCTGCCGATATCGTCAGCACCGTTATCCGCCAGACGATTCGCCAGCTGGTAACCCCCGACCGCCTACGCGGGCGTATGGTATCGGTCAACATGGTCTTCTTCATGGGCGGCCCGCAATTGGGCGAGCTGGAGGCGGGCTTGTTAGCTGCCGCCGTCGGCGGGCCGCTGTCTGTCGTCATCGGCGGCGTCGCCACCATCATCATTACCGCCTGGACTGCCTTTGCTTCGCCCTCGCTACGCACCTATGACGAGCACCCACCGGAACCGCCCACGACACCTACTGTCCTCGACGCGCCGACAGTTTCCGCCGCGTCACCGGCCGGTGGATCAATGGCGCCGGGGGGGCAATAGGACGCCCTCCGCCCCGCCCCTCGCTCTGATCGCCGCCCCATCCTCAGCCTGAGTACGCCACCCGGTACAGCACACCCGCCTGGTCGTCGGAGACGATCAGGCTGCCGTCGGGGGCGGCGATGACGCCCGCCACTCGCCCCCAGCGCTGCCCGTTGGGGAATTGCCAGCCGGTGATGAAGTCCTCCGCACCGACGGCCTGGCCGTTCTCGAAGCGGATGCGCAGCAGCTTCGGCTCGGCGGGCGGTTGGCGGTTCCATGAACCGTGCTGGGCAACGATCAGGTTGCCCTGGTAGGCGGTGGGGAACTGGCTGCCGGCATAGAAGGTCAACCCCAGCGGGGCAGCGTGTGCGCCGATGGGCACGGTGGGTGGGGTGACGCCGCTGCAGTCGGCGCCTGGCGTCTGGGGTGTGGCGTTCGGCGGCAGGCAGCGCGGCCAGCCGAAGTCCTGGCCCTGGCCGACGATGGTCACCAGGTCGGGCGGGATGTCGTTGCCCTGGTTATCGCGCTCGTTCACCGTCGCCCACAGGCGGCCGCTCCCTGGCTGGAAGGCCAGGCCGACGGCATTGCGCAGGCCCCAGGCGAAGCGCTCGTAGCCGCTGCCGTCAGGGTTATAGCGCAGAATGGCAGCGCGACGCTCGTCCTGCTCCTGGCAGATATTGCATGACGAGCCGACTGACAC
>CAZJJF010000411.1:0-3461 GCA_964546245.1 uncultured Anaerolineales bacterium | reverse complement strand
AGGGCTGGACCCTCATCCCCCTGGACCCCGGCCCCGACTACGTCGCCGCGCTGGTAGTCGCCGCCCGCCGAGAGTGTCAGTCACCGGCCCGTACCACATACGGCACATACGAGGGATAGCCTCGAATTTCGAAGGTCTCCTCGATCACGTTACGCTGGGCCGTGTCTACACTGACCTGGGCGTTGAACACAGCATACCCGAGATAACGCGGTGTGGGAATGGTCAGGATGACATCCTGGCTCGCCGCAGGCGGGATGTCCAAGGGCTGAGTGGTAGACCAGAGAAGTCTGTCATCCACAGACGAGATACTCGCCGTCACCGTGCCGTGTACAGCGCCTGCAGCGTTGACGTTGCTGAAGTGGAGGGGAACCTGCGTGTTCTGGCCAATGTGCCAGACCGGAGCAAGGTCTGACGAGACGGACAGCGGCCACGCCAGGGGCAGGGTTTGGGCAGGCACAGTATACGTGTCGCCCGTCCGCGTGGTGGGGTCATAGAAGCTCAGGGTAGCGCCCGGCACGGTAATCGAGGCCGTGGCCGGCCCCGCCCAGCGCAGCACAACCCGTCGCTCCAGACTATCGCCGGCCCCAAGGCTCGCCCGCCATATCAACTCGCTGCCCTGGACCTCCGCCCCGCCTGAACTGACAATGGTAAACTGGGTCGGGACCGTTTGCGTCAGGACAGATGAGACCGTCAGCGGGAAGGCGTTCACGACGCTCAAGGTAATCTGATAGTCAACCGTCCCGGGTAGGACGCTGACCGCCGAGGAGAGGGGGTAGGAATAGACGGGAGCCTGGGCAGCCTCTTCGGGCGTGTAGCCGGCTGGGGCCTTGGCCGAGAGATTGGTAAGTCTCTCGACACGTTCGGGGTTCCAGGTCAGGTCCAAATCGGCGACAGGGTAGAGACCTGTGCTGGTCGAGCCCAAAACGAGGAGGTCCACATGGCTGTTCTGATCCGGGCTTTCACCCCACTGGGGCGACTTCAGACCCATGGTTGCTGTGCCCCGTCCGTTGCCGGCCAGATCAAGGGCCTGACCTTCCGGTAGCAGCCTTTGGGCCCCCGCCCAGAAGCCTGTGTGGTTGTAGGCGGCCGACGTTTGATACGTCGTTTCAAACGCCCTGCTGTTGGCAATGCTTAGCTCAATCTGCGAGCTTTCCTCCACCCACCACAACTGGGGCCACAGACGGTAGTAGCCGAGGCTCTTTTGAGCTTGCACGCTCACCTGTGCGGCGGCAATCTGCGGTGTCTCGCGGCTGCGGACGAGATTCAGACCGTTGACTGTGTTCTGAGCCACCCTCCGGTAGTCTGATGATACCCGCCCGGCCAAGAACCGCACCGACTGGTCCACCATCTTGCCATCGTGTTCAATCGCCCGTGTATCCTGGACGAAGTCATAGATGGTCTGGACGGAGCTGGTGCCGAGGGAGGCGATGTAGAAGCCCGGCCCATCCCAAATCAGGGTTGCGCCCCCTACAACCGTCCACTTTATCAGCAACGGCCCGAGGAACCGCCACCAGTTATTCTCGTCCGCCACGGCCTGCTCATAGCTGTTCTGCAACAAGTCGCGGTGGCTCCTGAGTTGGCTGACGATTTGGGCGTTGGCTTGCTGACGAGCGCGCATATCCGCC
Source organism: uncultured Anaerolineales bacterium (assembly GCA_964546245.1). GTDB lineage: Bacteria > Chloroflexota > Anaerolineae > Epilineales > JAHCIE01 > JAHCIE01. The sequence continues at coordinate 1,836 of CAZJJF010000411.1, read as the reverse complement.
TGATAAGCCGCTATCTGCTCGCGGCTCAGCGACAACGTACCGAGTTGAACCAACAACTCATCCTGTTCACGGAGTAGCTCAGTCTGGTACGCGTTTCCCAACGACACGGCCTCGTCGCCCAGGTAATGCTGGATCGGGCTGCCACTTTCCGTCACTAATCGCGACGCGAAGCGCTTAACAGCCTCTTTGCCCCCCTCGACGCGGGCCTCCTTGGCGTAGTACTTCAGCCCCGCCCACTGCACCTCATCGAACAAGAGTTTACGATTGTTGTGCAATGCATCGTACAGCGGCTTGTAGAAGTGCTGCGCCGGGCGCTGATCCACCCCTACCCAACCACGCCAGGACGCATGGAGGCCGGCTTCGTAGCCAGGTTCAGCGATATAGGACAACCCTTTGCCAACTCGCGACCATTGGACTCCCTGTGTCAGCAAATCGAAGCCATTGAAGAGACCATCGAGGATACGTTGGCTTTCGTCGGCGGGAATCTTGGCGCGGAAGTAGTCGCCCACCTGGGCGACATCATGGGCCGCGTCGGCGATACTCCCGATAGATTGACGGTTGGCAGTGATGAAGCTGACCACATCCGGCGCGAGGCCGAGCGCCTCTGTCCTGCCCGCCAGACCGTAATAGGTGCGTATGGTGCGGGTTTGACCGGGATCGAGCGGCGTGGGGTTATAGTAGAGGCCAATGGCGCTATCGCAGGTGATGGAGGTCCCTGGACTGACGGTATAGTCCCAGGCTGTACTGAAGATGCCAGGGCCCGAGTAGCACAGGGCATCATTCCAGTGTGCGATGACGAGACGGTTAGGCGTTGTCGCGTTATTGCCGCGCAACAGGCCTTTCGCTTTCAGGCTACCCGGATCAAAGTTGGCTGCTTCCCAGGCCATCCAATAGCTTGGCACGTTGCCGGTCGAGAATTCATACTCCGTTGTCACTCGTCCAAAACCTGGCACAAAGATGGGCGCCCCGTCATTACCCCCAATCTGGGTATCCAGGAGTACCCGTATCCCTGCCTGGCGGCGCGATGTGTCAATATTCGTGAGTTGATACTCGATGACGGCCAGGTCATTCTGACCTGTATCCGGATTCGCCGCGATACTCAGGTTTTGCTCCAGGCGTATGCCGTCCAACTCCCAACGAGTGGTGATCGCTGTGCCATTACTGACCGGCCCACTGACTGGCGCGGCATCTTGCTCGCTGAGGCGATAGTCGGTGGTCGAAGAGCCGCTGATGATGCGGAGCGTGGTTACGCTCGTTCCAATCGTGCTTGGATAGCCGTAGAGCAGCGGCTTATTATCGTCAGACGCGACGTTCGGATCGCCCCCTGTGGTTCCGATGACAAATCGCCCTGCTTCCTCCCCGGTCGCCGCTGCTACAATAGACAGAGAGGCTCCGGAGAGACTTTGGCTGGAGGACGTCACCGCCAAACTGAGCGTCCCTCCCCCCGGACTCCCGTAGTCAGCCACTTCGATATAGTAGGTCTGGTTCGGCACAGCCTGCCAGGTGACCTGAGAGGTTACCCCGTCCGCGTCGTCGTTACACGTGATGCGCTGGAGTGATCCCCGTGTCCCCTGGTAGACGGCGAGCACGGTATCGTAGTCACTCCCGACGGTGTTGGCCTGGAGCGAATTATTGCCTGTCGAGACGAGACGGTACCACACCGTATTGGAGTTTACCCCGCTGCCGCACTCCATATCGGGGTCATCAGCGGCGACGGTGGCGCTTCGTGGCTCTACTTGATGTCGACAGGGGAGGCTATTGAGAGTGATGGCCGAGCCAAAATCGTCATTCAGCGGAGCGGTGGGAGCAGTCATCGGGAGGGCGGGGATATCAAGT
>CAZJJF010000410.1:0-3477 GCA_964546245.1 uncultured Anaerolineales bacterium | reverse complement strand
CGTAGACCGGCACGCCGTACAGCTGGCCCAGCTTCTCCAACCTCGACGTGGTAGACAGCGTCTTGACGATGGCGCCGCGCTGGCCGCGCACCTCCAGCAGGTACAGCGCCAGCATGGCGTAGACCTGGAGCTGGTTCATGAACACGCCATGCTCGTCGCTTGCCCCACAGCGGTCAGCGTCGCCGTCGGTGATGGCTCCGTAGTCCGCGCCAACCTCCCTGACCTTCGCCAGACAATTGTTGACGTTGGGCGGGATCGGTTCCGGGCGCGCCATGCCGGGGAACAGGGGGTTGCGGGTGTTCTGAATCTCGATCAGCTCCGTCTGCCCGCCACCGATGAGGCGCGGCAGATAACCCGCCCCGACGCCCCACATGGGATCGACGACAATCTTGAGGCCCGCGCCCTTGAGGCGCGCCAGATCGACGCTGGGCTTGATGCGCGTCTCGATGTACGCCTCTGACGGGTCCCAGACGTCGACCAGGCCCTGCTTCTCAGCCCGGTCGAAGGGCATGGACTTGACCTTGTCCACAGGGCCGATGCGCGCCTCGATGAGCTTGAGATCGTCGGGGGCAATGGCCGCGCCGCTGCCGTCGCGGACCTTGAAGCCGGCGTCCTGGGGCGGGTTGTGGCTGGCTGTCAGGTTGATCGCGCCGCCCGCGCCGCGATGCAGCGCCGCGAAGGAGATGACCGGCGTAGGCGTGCCGCGATCAGTCAGGTAGACGCGGATGCCGTTACCGGCCATGACCTCAGCGGCGGTCGCGGCAAAATCCTCGGCCTCGAAGCGGTTATCGTAGCCGACGACGACGCCACGCGCGGCGACGCCCTGGGTCGTCAGGTAGTCGGCAAAGGCCTGACTGGCGCGGCGTACATTGTCGAACGTGTAACCCTCGGCGATACGCGCTCGCCAGCCATCCGTCCCAAATACAATATCACCGGGCATCGCTGTCCCCTCGTTGGCTACGCGGACGTGTCATAGACGCATTGGCTGGCGCTGGCTGCGCAGGGCCTCCAGGTCAGCCTCGACCATCATCTCGATCATCTGCTCGAATGTCACCGTCGGCGCCCAGCCCAGTTCGCGTCGCGCCTTCGACGCATCGCCTACCAGCAAGTCTACCTCAGCCGGGCGCAGGTCGTCGGGGTTGACGTAGACATAATCTTCCCAATTGAGGCCGACACTACCGAAGGCCACCTCGCACAGGCGGCGCACCGAGTGGGTCTCGCCCGTGGCGACGACGTAGTCGTCGGGGTGGTCCTGCTGGAGCATCAGCCACATGGCCCGCACATAGTCTGGCGCGTAGCCCCAGTCGCGCTGCGCCTCCAGGTTGCCCAGGGGCAGGCGGTCGGCCAGGCCGAGCTTGATCTTCGCCACGTGGTACGTGACCTTGTGGGTCACAAACTCCAGGCCGCGCCGCGGCGATTCGTGGTTGAACAGGATACCGGAACAGGCGAACAGGTCGTAGCTCTCGCGGTAATTGATGGTGATCCAGTGGCCGTAGACCTTCGCCACACCGTAGGGGCTGCGTGGGTAGTAGGGAGTGCGCTCTGTCTGGGGCACTTCCTGGACCTTGCCGAACATTTCGGAACTGGATGCCTGGTAGAAGCGGATAGCTGGGTCCACCATGCGGATGGCGTCCAGAATGCGCGTCACACCTAGCGCCGTCACCTCGCCGGTGAAGACGGGTTGGCTCCACGACGTCTTGACGAAGCTCTGCGCCGCCAGGTTGTAGACTTCCTGCGGGCGATGCTCCTTGAGGATGGTCATGAGGGACACTTCATCCATCAGGTCACCCGCCACCAGCGTCAGCTTATCCTGGATGTGCTGGATGCGGTCGAAATTGACGGTACTCGACCGCCGCACCATGCCCACGACCTCGTAGCCCTGATCCAATAAGAACTCAGCCAGATAGGAACCATCCTGGCCGGTGATGCCGGTAATGAGAGCGCGCTTGCGCTTTGACACGATAGGAGTCCTTCCTGCGTTTACGCTTTCGTTTTCGCGATGTCCTCGGCGACCGCCGCGCGGGCGTCATCGAGGATGTCGCGCAGGGTTTGCTCAAAAGGTATTTGAGGCTCCCACCCCGTCGCCGCCTTGAGACGTGACGGGTCGGACACGGTCAGCGGCATGTCGATGGGGCGGAAGCGGGCCGTGTCGACTTCGACCCGAATGGGGATGCTACTCGCCGCGATCAGGCCGTCGAGCAGGCTGCGCACGCTACGTGGCGCGCCGGAGCCGATGTTGTATACCTCGCCCGCCTCGCCCCGCTCAGTCAGCAGCCAGTAGGCGCGAACGACATCGCGCACGTCGGTGTAGTCGCGGATGGCGGCCAGATTGCCCACGCGCACGACCGGCTCGCGCAGCCCCAGCTCCGCCTCGGCGATCTGGCGGGCAAAATCGGCGGCGACGAACTCGGTACGCTGGCGAGGGCCAATGTGGGGAAAGGGGCGGGCGCGGATGGCGGCGATCTTGTGGCTGAGGAAGTATTGAAGCCCCAGCATATCCTGGGCCACCTTACTCACCCCGTAAGGGCTGGTCGGCCGCAGCGGCGTGTCCTCGTCGATGGGAATATCATCGGGGCGCACCGCGCCATACTCGGCTTCGGAGCCAATCACCAGGATGCGCGCGGGCAGGCCCAGTTCTACCATCGCCGACAGCAAGTTGACCTGCATGTGGATGTTAACTTCGAGCGTGCCCCACGGATCGCGCCACGACTGGGGCACGGCCGCCTGGGCCGCCAGGTGAAAGATGACATCAGGCTGCAAGTCGCGCAGCAAGGCGACCACCGCGTCTCGGTTGCGGAGGTCGCCATTGGTCCACTCGACCTGGGGGGGAACCCGGCGCATGTCAGTGTCGCGGCTGATGCCCCAGATCCGGCAACCCGTATGCTGGACGAGGTAATCGGCCAGGTGGCTACCGGCGAAGCCGCCGACTCCCGTAATGAGTGCGCGCAAGGTCTAGCCCCCTTTCAGCAGCCAATCATACCGAAAAGGGGGTCAAATGGCAAAGGAATCGTGAGGGGCGACCAGGGACGACAGGCAAAGGGTCAGCAAGATAGCGCGCATGCTATCCCTCGGTTCCCCGCCTGCCGTCCCTGGTCTGGTCAAAGAGTCCCGCTCAAGGCGCGCCGATGGAGCGGCGACGCAGCAGTAGGCCCAGACCGAGCGTCAGCAGACCCACGAGGGCGGCGGGACCGAAGAGGTTGCCACCGCCGCCGGTGCGCGGCAACGCCGAGGGTATGACAGGCGTGCCCGTCCCGGCGGCGGCCGCCTGGCCGAAGCCGAGGCTGCTGAGAGCGATGGGCGCCGACTTGCCCGTCTCCTTCCCCGCTGCGTCCAGCTGACGAGTGAGAAGCTCCTTCGCGTTGGCGGGCAGGGTAATGGCGGGCAGCGACCACTTGCCATCTGCCCCTACCAGCGCGGTTCCCACCACCTGCCCGTCGACGACCACCTCTACCCTCGAGTTGGGGGCCGCCGTGCCAC
>CAZJJF010000409.1:361-3506 GCA_964546245.1 uncultured Anaerolineales bacterium | reverse complement strand
GGCTTCCCCCTTTCGGCTCTAATCTTCAACGGCCCCCAACCTGACCTCGACGATACACTCAACGCGCAGCCCGCCCTCTTGACGGCATCGGTCGCGCTGTTGCACGCGCTGCGCGAACACGCCGCCGCCGAGGGCATCGGCCTGCCCGCACCTCAACTCGTGGTCGGCCACAGCCTGGGGGAATATAGCGCGCTCGTCGCCGCCGACGCCCTGGACTTCGCCGACGGCCTGCGCCTGGTGCGCGAGCGCGGTCGACTCATGAAACAGGCGGGCGCGGCCCGCCCCGGCGGCATGGCCGCCCTGATTGGGGCCGATGACGCCACCGCCGAGGCTGTCGCGGCCGCGCTGCCAGAGGTCCAGGTTGCCAACTTCAACTCACCTGGTCAGGTCGTCCTGTCGGGCAGCGCGGAGGGCCTCGCGGCCTTGCCAGAGGTTGCCAAAGCGCATGGTGTGCGCAAGGTTATCCCGTTGGCCGTCAGCATCGCCGCCCACTCGCCCCTCATGGCGAGCATCGTCGACGAATACCGCGCCGTTGTCGAGGCTACCCCGCTGCGCACGCCCAGCACGCCGGTCATCAGTAATGTCACCGCCCAGCCGCTGACCGAGATTGCGGACATCCGCCGCGATCTTGTGATGCAGATGACAGCCCCAGTGCGCTGGGTTGCCGACGTGCGGGCGCTGGCCGACGCGGGCGTGACCAGCTTCGTCGAAATCGGGCCGGGTACAGTGCTGACCGGCCTCGTCAAGCGCATCATCAAGGACGCCGACGCCCGCGCCATCGGAACCCCCGACGACATCATCGCCTACCTGGCTGCCACAAAGGATGCCCTCGATGCTTGACCTGACTGGGAAGGTCGCCCTTATCACCGGCGGCTCGCGTGGCATCGGCCGCGCCATCGCCGCGACTCTCGCCCACCAGGGCGCAACTGTCGTCATCAACTACCAGAGCAACGCCACGGCAGCGCAAGAGGTCGTCGACGCCATCACGGCGACCGGCGGGCACGCTCGCGCCGTCCAGGGCGATGTCCGCGACGCGGCAGCTGCGCAAGCGATGGTCAAGACGGCTACAAGTGACTTTGGCCGCCTGGATATCCTGGTGAACAACGCTGGCACGACGCGCGACACCCTCCTGCCCATGATGAAGGAGGAGGACTGGGATACGGTCATAGAGACCAACTTGCGCGGCGCGTACCTGGTCACCAAGGCTGCCCTGCGCCCCATGCTGCGCCAGAAGGGCGGGCGCATCATCAACATCACGTCCGTCGCGGGTGTGGCGGGCAACGCGGGCCAGGCCAACTACTCGGCAGCCAAAGCCGGGCTGATTGGCTTCACCAAGGCCACCGCCAAAGAGATTGGTTCGCGGGGCATCACGGTCAATGCTGTCGCGCCGGGCTTCATCCCCACCGACCTGACCGCGGATGTACCAGCCGAGTTCATTGAGGCCGCCATCGAAATGTCGGCCCTCAAGCGGGCTGGCAGTGTGCAGGACGTCGCTAACGCCGTGGCCTTCCTGGCGTCGGACGAGGCCGCCTGGATCACCGGCCAGGTACTCGTCGTCGATGGCGGGCTGGTCATCTAGGGGCAAGGCCCTGGCTCTAATCTTGCCGAGATTCTAGGACGACATCGAGGGAGGCTCCGTGAGCGAGAACCTTGGCACTGTCACTATCGCGCCGCAGGTGCTTGTTACCATCGTCAAGACCACTACGGAGGGCATCCCTGGCGTCGTGCGTTTGATGTCCGGCCCGGCGCACGCCACGACCAAAAGCCTGGGCAAGCCGACTGTTGGCGACGGCGTCCGCGTGTGGGTGGTCAATGACGCCGTGGAAGTCGAAGTCGGCGTAGTCGTCTCACGCGAGGCGAATATGCGTCAGGTCGGCACGCAGATTCAGAGCGAGGTGGCGCGCGCCATCGAGCACATGCTGGGTATGCCGGTGCGGCAGGTGAACGTGAGCATTCGCGATGTCGCCCCCCTCAGCGGAGACGACGACTCCGGAGGCTGGGGATGAAGGCTCGCCGCCAGGCGCGCGTCCTTGCCTTGCAGACACTCTACGAAGTCGATCTGGCTAATCATCCGGTTGAGATTGTCCTGGCGCGTAGCATTGAGGACCAGCCGGAGGAGATTCAAACACAGGCCAGCCAATGGACGCCCGACATCGTGGACTTTGCGGGGCGCCTCCTGGACCAGACCATCACCCACCGTGAACGACTGGACACCATCATCCGCGCTATCGCTCCTGAGTGGCCGGTGCAGCAGATGGCCGTCGTCGATCGCAGCATCCTGCGCCTATCCCTGGCCGAGATGCTCTACATGGACACCCCCCACAAAGTCGCCATTAATGAGGCCATCGAGCTGGCCAAGCGCTACGGCAGTGACAGTTCGCCCCGCTTCATCAACGGCGCGCTGGGCGCTTTCGTCGCGCAGAGCGAGGCAGGCAGGCTGCCCCAGTAACTACGTGGCGGCTTGCCCCAGGCCGCCGACCGCCGTACAATAGGCCAATGCTCACCGCGGCGCGCCCCCCTGCTCTCTTCTGGCTCATCCTGGTCGCCTATCTACTCCTGGCGCTGGGCTACGCCGTCGTCACCCCCACCTGGCAAAGCCCCGACGAACCTGCCCACTTCAACTACGTCCGCCACGTGTGGCAGACGCGCTCGCTGCCTATCCTCCAGCCGGGCGACTACCCTGCCGACCTGCTTGAGGAATTGAAACGCCTCAAGTGGCCGGCGGATCGCCCGGTTGACGCTGTGCGCTACGAGAGCCACCAGCCCCCCCTGTTCTACCTGCTGGCAACCCCGGTTTACGGCATGGCGCAGACTCTGGGCGCGGGTCTGCGGGGTAGTGTCATCGCCCTGCGCCTGGTATCAGTGGTCCTCGGCGGTTTCGTGCTGTACGTCGCCTGGCGAGTGGGCCGCTTGTCGCTGCCCGAGGCGCCGACGGTTGTGCTGACAGCGGTCGGTCTCGTCGCTTTCCTGCCCATGCACCTGGCCGTCACTGCCGCCATCAACAATGACACCCTCGCCGAGCTGGTGCTGCTGCTGCTGCTCTGGCTGTGCCTGGCGCGCGTCGTGGGCTATGTGCCCCAGCGCCGCTTCATCGTGCTGGGCGCGCTCCTGGTGGGCGCGGCGTTGCTGACCAAGACCACCATTT
>CAZJJF010000409.1:0-351 GCA_964546245.1 uncultured Anaerolineales bacterium | reverse complement strand
CGCCGCCGAGGGCATCGCCTGGTGGCGGCGCCATCGCTTCGGCCTTGCCCCTGCCCTGTCGGTGCTGGCCCTCATCTACCTGGGCGCGCTGCTCCTATCCGCAGCGTGGTTCGGCCGCAACACCGCCGTCTATGGTTCCGGCGACATCTTTGGCTGGCAGCGTCACGATAGCATCGTCGTAGGACAGCTGACCACCCGCGACTACCTGGCGCAAGTGGGATTAGCGCGCGGCCTGCGCGAGGGCCTGGCGACCGTCTTCCAGAGCTTCTGGGGTATCTTTGGCTGGATGGGGGCGCCTTTCCCCTACGAGATCTACTGGGTGTTGTATACCCTGGCGGCCCTGGCGGTCGT
>CAZJJF010000408.1:0-3508 GCA_964546245.1 uncultured Anaerolineales bacterium | reverse complement strand
GTACAGGTAGGGCTCGATGGCACAGTGGTCGCCGACCGCGACGGGCGATGGCGTGTCTGGCGCGGGGTTGACGGCAATCACCTCGACGCCCAGTTCGTGGCCCAGGATGCGCGGGTAGGTGAAGAAGGTCTGCCGGCCGCGATAGGCGTGGAAGTCGGTGCCGCAGACACCGATGCGGTAGACGCGCACCAGGGCATGGCCGGGTGGCGGGTCGGTGGGAGCGGGGCGTTCGTCGAAGGCCAGATGGCCCGGCTCGGTCAGAACGATGGCTTGCATTGCGCTCGACCCTTTCTCAACAGGGTGTATGGGCACACGTACATTGGCGACTGTACTTTACCACGACTGCCCGCGCCACGCGAGTCGGACTCGCGCCGTCGCGATGACAACCTAGCCGCGTCGCAAGGTCAGCGCGATGAGCGACAAGGGTGGTAGCTCGATCAGGGCCTGGCCGCTAATGAAGCGCACGGCATCGAAGGGCTGGGGAATCACTACGTGGGGGTCATCAAGACTGTTCACCGCCTCGGCGTGGGGGCCGGTCAGCATCTCCCCGCTTTCGACAGCGGTCAACGCCCCATCGGCCAGGTCTACCCGCACGGTCTCGGCCTGGGTCAGGCGGCGGTTCACCAGGAAGAGGTGCAACCGCTCGCCGTCCAGGATGGCGCTGGCGTCGACAAAGGGTGTCTCGCCGTAGCTGGGGCTGAGGTAGGACGGGCCATCGAGCGCGGGGCGCAGGGCGATACCCTGGCGGCGGCGCGAGTACATGACGAAGGGGTAGAAGATGCTGTGGCGCAGCAGCCTATCGCCCTCGGTGTGCAGGGGGGCAATGACGTTGACGATCTGGGCGATATTGGCAATCTTGACCGCATCGGCGTGGCGAATGAAGCTGTTAAGGAAGCCCGCCACGACCAGCGCATCTTCGAGGTTGTAGACCTCCTCGCTGAGATGGGGCGCGAGCTTGCCGCGGCCGTCGCCGGAGCGATCCTTGTACCAGACATTCCACTCGTCGAAGCACAGGTACGCGCGCTGGCGGCGCCGCCCCCGCGCCTGCGCGGCGCGGCACACGGCGTCCATTGCCTCGATCTGGCGGTCGATGGAATTGGTGACGGCCAGGTAGTTGGCCGTGTCCCGCTCGTGATTACCCACATAGCGGTGCAGGCTGATGTAGTCGGCCCAGTCGCCCAGGTATTCCAGAACCACCCGGTCCCATTCCAGATACGTGGGCAGGGTGATGGCGCACGAGCCGCACGCCACCAGTTCGATGCGCGGGTCGGTGTCGCGCATCATCTTAGCCGCCTGCTGGGCGCGGATCGCGTATTGGTCGGCGGGCACATGACCCAACTGCCAGGGGCCGTCCATTTCGTTGCCCAGGCACCATAGCGGCACGCCATACGGGTCCACGCTGGCGTTAGCGGCGCGCTGGTCGGCGTAGCGCGTCCCCGGCGGGCAGTTGCAGTATTCGACCCAGTTGCGCGCTTCTTCCGGCGTGCCTGTGCCGAGGTTGACCGTCAGCATCGGCGTCCAGCCCATCCGTCGACACAGCCGGATGTACTCGTCGGTTCCGAAGCTGTTCGGCTCGATACTCTGCCAGGCCAGTTCCCGCACCGTCGGGCGCGCCGCGCGCGGGCCAACACCGTCCTGCCAGTGATACCCCGATGCGAAGTTGCCACCGGGATAGCGCATGATGGTCATGTCCATTTCGGCCAGCGCGGCCAACACGTCACTGCGAAAGCCGTCGGCGTCGGCGTGGTCGCTGTGGGGGTCGTAGACGCCCTCATAGATGGCGCGGCCCATGTGCTCCACGAAGCCGCCGAAGATGCGCGCGTCCACGGGCGCAATCTGGAAGCGAGAATGCAGGGTCAGGGTTGTGTCAGCCATCAGCGCCTACCTCAAGTGGCCTACCCCCTCTCTTGGCGAGAGAGGGGGGGGCAGAGTCGCCCGCCGCCCCTGCCACCAACGCCAGGCCAGGGCGGCAAGGCCGATGAGGAACGGCGGCGTGTAGATGAGAGGAATCCGCTCCGCGAACCAGTGCGGCAGGAAGATGTCGGTGACCTGTCCGCTCTCGGCCCCCAGGTCCTCGGCCAGGGTTCTGAGCGGGCACGTCTGGCTGTTGCCAACGAACACCGCCGACTCGGCCAGGACGACGACGATGGCAGGGCCGGTCCAGCGGCTGGGGCGGCCGCGTACGCCCGCCCAGAAGACGTGCAGGATACACGTCGAGACCAGGGCGAAGATCAGGGTGTGGATGAGCTTGACGGCGAAGATGGCTCCCCGCTGCCCCATGCCCGGTCGGTGCGCCATCACCCGCTCGTCCCCGCCTGCGCCCTCCTCAGCAAGAGACATGGCCCAGCCTCCTTCGCAGCGTCTAGCTTTCCGTGGTATCCGCCGAGAAATTGCGGCGTCAGGCGCGCTGTCGACTGACTTGCGCCCGGAGGGCGGCGATACGCGCCGCCATTTCCTGCCGCGCCTGCGCGAGGCGCGGCAGCGAGCCGGGGGCCGCGCGCATCGCGTCGAGAACCACTGCCTCGGCCGCTACGAACGGGTCCGCCACATCCGCCACCTCGGCAGCGATGGCGTGGGGAAGGTTAGTCACGCCGTTGCAGTCGGCGTGGAGTAGGTCATCGGGGTAGACAGCCAGGCCGCCGACATGGACCGGCACGTGGATGTGGCCCACCTGGCTGTAGCCGTGGGAGCAGATGGTCCCATTGGTGAAGGCGGGGAAGCCGAGGCGGCGCACCTGATCCAAATCGCGGCCCGCGCCGCTGGTGATGAGGCCCACCGCGCCGAAGGCCTGGTACACTGTGCACATCACCTCGCCGAAGGTCGCGGCGGCCGTTGGGTCGTCCAGGTCCTGGAACACGACGATGGCGGGGCCTGATAGCTCGGCGAATCGTTCGGCCTGCTGGTCGAGGCTACCGTACACGTCGCCGCCTCGTGGCGGCAGCGCGGCGCGGAAGGTGGCCGTCGCGGCGAAGCCCACGACAGGCGGCATTTCCGGGAAGCACGCCACGATGCGACCATCCATATAGCCGCTGTTGCGCGGGCGCACATCGAACAACTCGATCAGGTTACAGATGGTAGGCGTGTCGTACTGGCGCAGCTTGTCCAGCACGGCGCTGGGGATGGGGGGCATGCGTCCTCCCGTGGTATGAGGGGTAGACCGGTTGAACGCCAGCGAGTGGCGAAGGGTGAAAGTCGTCGAAATCGCGGGCTTAAGTCCTGGGCGCTAGACCACTATCAGCTCCGTCTGGGGCGGGGCGAGCCACTCGAAGCCCGTCTCCGTCACCAGTACGTCCTCTTCCAGCCCCACGTAGCCGATACCGGATACGTTGACGCCCAGCTCCAGGGTGAAGATGTTGCCCGGCTCGACCGGGTAGTAGGGCGTCTCACCATACCGCTCCCAGCGTGGCCCCAGGATGCCCGCCCCGTCGTGCACCGCCTGCCCCACGTGGTGGCCGAAGGCAAGCAAGTATTCGGGGTAGCCCGCGTCGGTGATGACCTTCCGCGCCAC
>CAZJJF010000407.1:0-3514 GCA_964546245.1 uncultured Anaerolineales bacterium | reverse complement strand
GCAGTTGCCGGTAGGTGGCCTCGGGGGGGAGTTGGCGCTCGGCGCACAGGCGGCCAGGGACAGCAGGGCGACAACCATCAGGGTCAACAGCGTGGCTCGAAACATGCTTACTCCTCTTGATACTCCGCGATACTTACTATAGGCCGGTGGCTAGGTAAAGCGATCGGCCATCGTCCCTCTGACGCTCCTTGATGCCAAATTCATACGTCTTGACTCTGTGGTAGAAATCACGGGCATGTGTTTGACGCCCATCGGCGAAACCTTTATAATCTATGGGATGCTCCGCCGTACTCCCTTGTATAGCTAGCGATTCGATTCAGCGGCACTCGGCCGGAGCGGGATTGCAGTGTTGCAGCCCGTGATCCCCTCTGGAACATCGTGCTGCATTTTCGTCAGCATTACCCGCTCTCGGTTCACCTGGAGGACTATGCCATGGCTGTGGCAACCGCACATAAGCCTTTGACCAAAGCCCAGCTACTACACATGCTGCGGCAGATGATGCTCATTCGAGAATTTGAAGACAAGACGGCCGAGTGGTATGCTCGCGGCCGTATCGCTGGTTTCGTTCATCTCTATAACGGCCAGGAAGCGTGCGCTGTCGGCGTCGTCGCTGCCCTCGAGCCTCAGGACATCCTTATGTCCCACTACCGCGACCACGGCCACGCCCTGGCCAAGGGCGCGGGGACCAAGGAGGCCATGGCCGAGCTGTTCGGCAAGGAGACCGGCCTGGTCAAGGGCAAGGGCGGCTCCATGCACTTCTTCGACTATGATGCCGGTCATTGGGGCGGCTATGCCATCGTCGGCGGCCATCTACCGCTGGCGGTAGGAGTCGCCTTCGGCTTCAAGTACAAGAAGGAAGACCGCATCGTCGCGGTCGTCATGGGCGACGGCACCACACCCAACGGCTACTTCCACGAGTCCCTTAACTTCGCCAAACTGTGGGAAGCCCCCGTCATCTTCATCGTCGAGAACAACCTCTACGGCATGGGCACAGCTCTGGCCGTCCACTCCGCCGTGGTCGAGATGACCGATAAGGTGTGCGCCTACGACATCCCGGCCGAGCGCGTCGACGGCATGGATGTCATCGCCGTCTACGAAGCGACCCGCCGCGCCGTCGAGCACCTGCGCGACGGCAAGGGGCCTTACTTCCTGGAGTTGTCAACCTATCGCTTCCGCGGCCACTCTATGGCCGACCCGCAGCGCTATCGCGACAAGGAAGAGGTGGCCGAGTGGACCCACCGCGACCCCATCCTCCATATGCGCCAAAAGCTGACGGAAGAGGGAATATTGACGGAGAAGGCGGCCAAGAAGATGGAGGACGACGTCAAGCGCGAGGTCGAGGAGGCCGTGCGCTTTGCCGAGGCCAGCCCTGTCCCGCCGCTCGAGGCCCTTATCGAGGACATCTACGCCAGCCCCGTCAGCGACCGCCCCGAGGCTGCGATTATTGCGACGAAGTCAGCGTAATCCCGTCCACTGCCCTGGGGCGGTGAGACGTTCATGGAGTTACCATCGATGCCAGTCCGTACGTACCTGGAAGCTATTACTGACGCCCTGCGCGAGGAGATGCGCCGCAATCCCGATGTGTTCATCATGGGTGAGGACATCTACGCCTACGGCGGCTCCTACGCCGTCACGTCCAATCTGGCCGACGAGTTCGGCCCCGAGCGTATCCGCGATACCCCCATCGCCGAGGGCGCCATTGCTGGCGTTGCCACCGGCGCGGCGATGGCCGGCCTGCGCCCCGTGGCCGAGATCATGACCATCAACTTCGCCCTGCTGGCGCTAGACGCCATCATCAATCACGCGGCGAAGGTTCACTACATGTTTGGCGCGCGCATCAAAGCGCCCGTCATCATCCGCACGGCGGGCGGCGCGGGCGCACAGCTGGGCGCGACCCACGCTCAGAACTTCGAAGTGTACTTCGCCCACGTGCCCGGCCTCAAGGTCGTCACCCCGGCCACGCCGGCTGACGCCAAGGGGCTCTTGCTGGCCGCTTTCCGCCAGGATGACCCCGTCATCTTCATTGAGAATACGGGCCTGTATCGCACCAAGGGCGAAGTGCCCGACGGCGACGTCCTCGTGCCCTTCGGCAGCGCCGATGTCAAGCGTAAAGGTAAGGACGTCACCCTCATCTGCTACTCGCGCCAGTACGTGACCGCCATGCAGGCCGCTGAGCAGCTCTCAGAGATGGGGGTCGAGGCAGAGGTCGTGGACCTGCGTAGCCTGCGCCCCTGGGACGCTGAGACGGTTATCAACTCCGTCAAGAAGACTAATCGCGGCCTCATCATCGAGGAAGACTGGTTGGCCTACGGCATAGGGGCGGAGATTGCGGCCACCGTCACACGAGAAGCCTTCGACTGGCTCGATGGCCCCATCGAGCGGCTCGGTCTGGTCGAGGCCCCCATGCCTTACGCCCGCGACCTGGAGCGCGCCGCCATGCCCAGCCCCGACAAGGTCATCACCCGCCTGCGCGAGATGGGCGTGGTTCGCTAAGAGTCCTGGCGCGTCGTGATACTGCTTTGGCGATGAGTGAAACGTGAAACCTGCGATGGTTATCACGTTTCACGCCTCACGCCTCACGTCTCACTCACAAGGAGTGGCCCGTGTCCACCGATGTAGTCATGCCCAGGATGGGCTACGACATGACCGAGGGAACGATTATCGATTGGAAGGTGAAAGAGGGCGACGCTATCCAAAAGGGTCAGATTCTGGCCGAGATCGAGACCGGCAAGGTCAACATTGAGATCGAGGCCTTCGAGGCCGGGACTCTAGCCAGGATTCTGGGCCAGGCGGGCCAGACCTACCCCGTGGGCGAGGTGATCGCCATCCTCGCTGCGCCCGGCGAGAAGGTCGAGACGCCGTCCAATGGCGGCTCGGCTCCCGCGGCCGAGGCAATGCCCCAGGCAACGCCCCCCGCCCCAGCGGCGGCCCCGCCCAGCGCACCGACGACTGAGAGCCAGCCGCTGCCCGTGAGCGCGGCGGGCGCACCCATCGGCGGCGTCCGCGCCTCGCCCATCGCGCGCCGCATCGCCGACGAGCATGGCCTGGACCTGCGTCAGGTCAAGGGCACCGGCCCCGGCGGCCGGATCGTGAAGCTCGACGTAGAAGAGGCGCTGGCGAAGGGCATCGCTACTCCCGCGCCCGCCCCAGTCCCCGCGCCGATCCCAGCCCCCGCGCCGACCCAGGCCGTGGCTCCTGCTCCTGCTCCCGCCCCTCAGCCGTCGCCGGCCGTCGCCGCCCCTGCCGCCACGCCCGTGGGCGAGACCATCCCGTTCAGTCGCATGCGCCAGGTCATCGGCCAGCGCTTGCAGCAGAGCTACCAGACCAGCCCTCATTTCTTCGTCACTGTGCCCATCGATATGACCGATGCCCTGGCCTGGCGCGAAGAAATTAACCAGGTGCTGCAAGCCGACGGCATCAAGGTCTCCGTCAACGACATGGTGCTCAAAGCCGTCGCCAATGCCCTCGTCAAGCACCCTGAAATCAACGTCACCATCAGCGAGCAGGGCATCAC
>CAZJJF010000406.1:0-3522 GCA_964546245.1 uncultured Anaerolineales bacterium | reverse complement strand
AGGCCATCGGATTGACGAAGGTTGAAGTCAAGTATCCGTAGCAGGAAGCCGAGCAGCCAGACCTGAACGATTGCACAGACTCAGTGAGAACCGGCCCGATGAACTCAACACTCCAAGCTGTCTCAAAACCGAGCGTCTCGCCCGTATCCACAGCGCCTTGCCCGTTGCAGCGCACAGCTGTCGATGACGCGCCACAAGGCATTCGCGACGTCCTGCGCTCGCCCGATTATACAAACGGCGCAGCTGCGTTGTCGGGGGCGGACATCCGGCCCGGCCCCGATTTCAGCCATATTCGCGTTCGCAGCGGCGCACGCCTCCAGCGCCAGCCCGCGTCAGAGACGGTCGCGCCGGCCGGCGCAGCCGAGGAAGCAGAAGTACGTGGGGACCGTGAGCGTTTCGAGGCGGCGCGGGCACAGCATCAGCAGCGGCTCAAGGAGATGGGCGAGCGCGAGCAGCCCCACGCCTTGAAAGCTGCTGGCGTGACAGGGCAATCGCCCGCCGGCGACAACGCGGCCCAACTGATTCAGGCGGCCATCGCAGAGAGCCGCATGCTGCGCCCCTACCTCCGGTCGCGGCTGGGGCCGAACGAGGGGCAGGTAAGAATCACCGACGGGCGGTTCCAGAAGCACGATACCCTGGACGATTTCGCCGCTGCCTGGGCGACGTATACTGGCCGGCCGACCACCCACATTTCCGACGCCCTGCGCCGCGAGGCGGCCGGCATCGGTGGGTTCTATGACCGCGCCAGGAAGAGAATCCACCTCAATCCGAAGGCCACCCTGGGCCACGCGCTCCACGAGGCAATGCACAAGGTGTCGACGCGCGCCATCGAAGCCCTGTTCGGTGAGTTCCTGAATGAGGGTATCACCCAGTACTTCGCCGATGCGGTGCTGGCTGAACAGGGCCTGGGCCCGGCCACCGGCCACCGCTACGGGCCACAACTCGCGTGCGCCCAGGCCTTCGTGGCCCTGTTCGGCCGCGACGATGTGGCGCGCGTGCAGTTCAGCGGAGCGGGCGGCAACGAACTCGTGGCGCGCGTTCGCCAGCGACTCAACATCACCGATCAGGAGCGGATAAGCCTGGTGCAGAAAGGCCAGTTCTGTCAACGCATTCAGGCGGCAATAACGCCCGCTCGCACCTCACCCGCAGCGGCGAGCGGTGGAGGCTCGCAGCGATGAGTTGCCATCTATCTCCCACGCCGGCCGATACGCTACGCCCGACACGCCTCGTGGCCCAGGCCCGCCCGCCGCAGGGTCTCCTGCAGCGCGCCTGCGCCTGCGGCAGGCACACCGGCGCGGGCGGCGAATGCGAGGCGTGCCGCAAGCAGCGTGAGCAGGGCTTGCAGCGGGCGTCCATCACCGCCACGACCACCTCGGTCGTCCCGCCCGTCGTCCACGACGTCCTGCGCGCGCCAGGCCGCTCTCTCGATGCCGCCACTCGCGGCGCTCTGGGGGCGCGGCTGGGCGCGGATTTCAGTCATGTGCGCGTCCATACCGACGCCCAGGCCGCTGCGTCGGCGCGGGCCGTCAACGCCCTGGCCTACACGGTGGGCCGCGACGTGGTATTCGGCGCGGGGCAATACGCGCCGACAACGCCCCAGGGGCAGCGGCTGCTGGCCCACGAGTTGACGCATGTCATCCAGCAGGGTACGGCGTCGCCTGACACTACGTCGCTGGCCGTGGGACCAACTGACGATGCCTTCGAGCGCGAGGCCGCCAGCGTCGCGGAGGGTGTTGGGGGCGTTCAGGCAGCCACGGACCATCGCGGCGGCGTCTTGCAGCGCGAGCCTGACCCGCAGGCCCCGTCGCCCGAACAGGCGCGCGAAGCGCAACTTCGCGCGCTGGCGACACGGCCCAGCCTGGCGCTGCGCCAGTGGAGTCGTCTCAGCCAGGCCGACCGCGACCAGGTGCTGTGGACGATGATCAGCACCTACGGAGCGCCCTTCACCACCGAGTTCCAGAAGTATGCCAGGGGCGACAAGAAGCCTAATATCGGCCCGCCGGGCGCGCTCAAGGGTTTCAACTACACGCCCAGGTATCTCTTCGACCGTGGCTACCGCCACGCCTACGGCGAGCTGTGGGTGCATCCGTCGGGCGAGGAGGTGATGCTGCTGGCGCCCGGCAAGCCCGGCGCCGAGAAGCCCCCCGACGATGAGCCGGTCGACATGGCCAAGAAGTGCCCGGAGACGTGCTTCGATAACAGCGACGACGAGGACGGTTGCCGGGAGTGTTGCGCGGAAACATTTTCTGACGTGACCTCAGAATGTCGCCGCTACTGCGAAGCTCGTTGCGACAACAAGCTGTGAGCCAGCCTTACCCATGATGAAACTATCGCTGCATCAGCCAGTCCACCCCGTCACGGAGAGCCTCGCCGCTCGCCCCAGGCTGCAGCGCGCTGCGGTCGCGGCTGCTCGCGATACCGCCGCGCCGCCCATCGTCCACGACGCCCTGCGCGCGCCGGGCCAGGCGCTGGATGCTGAGACGCGGGCCAGTCTGGAGCCACGTCTCGGTCAAGATTTTAGCCAGGTGCGGGTGCATGCAGACGGGGTGGCGGCGGAGTCGGCGCGCGCTGTCCATGCGTTGGCCTACACGGTGGGTCGCGACGTGGTGTTCGGCGCGGGGCAATACGCGCCATCGACACCCCACGGGCAGCGCCTGCTGGCTCACGAGCTGACGCATGTCACGCAACAGGGGGCGGCGGACGCACGCGCCAACCCGGATCTGGCGCTGGGCGACACACACGACTCCGCCGAGCGCGAGGCTGAGGGCGTGGCCGCCGGCCACGCGCTGGCCGGGCCGCCGATGGACCATCGTCCTGTGGTGCGGCGGCAGGGGGTGACGACCGCTGCCGGGCCGGGGCTGGGTCTCGGCCTGGGACCATCCCTATCACCGTCCATCAATCTCCCGGCGACGAGCGTGGAACTGGAGGCGGGCGAGAGCCTGTCGGCACAGAATCCTAAGCTGGTCCAGGTGGCGCAGAGCTTCAAGTCGCTCCAGGCGAGCAGCCCCGACGCCAACATCAAGCTATCCGCGTATCTCACCGAGGCGGCCAAGCTCAGCAGCGCAAAGGCGGCCACGGAGCGCGGCCAACTCAGCCAGCGCATGAGCGAGGCCCGCGACTCTTTGCAGGCGCTGGGCGTGCCGCGCGACCAGATCAGCCTGGAACCGGCGACAGCCTTTGCCACCTCGGCGCGCGGACAGGTCTCGATAGACGTGTACAAGGCGCGCTCGGCGCCGCCGCTCATCCTGGGGCCAGCGCCGGCGACCAACCCGGCGGTGGGGCCGCAACCCCAACCCCAGCCGTCGCCGTCGCTGCCGAGCCTGAGCGACAAGCTCACCCTCAAGTATGGCCCGCTGACCGTCGAGCTACCCAAGTCGGCCGCCCTCAAGCTGCCTATTCGCATCAGCGCCGCCAGATCCCTGGTCATCGACCTCAAGGCCGCCGTGCCCGGCGACTTCTCCCTGTCCATCACCCTCGACGGCCTGCCCCACGTGCGCATCGCCCTCAAGGCGGGCGCAAAGT
>CAZJJF010000405.1:0-3587 GCA_964546245.1 uncultured Anaerolineales bacterium | reverse complement strand
GACATGGCCGCCCGCGTCAAAGCCAGGGTCGGGGTGTCAGTCGGCGTTGTGGGCGTCATGGCAGCCACAGATGCAGTTGGCAGGGCGGCGACCGATGCCGCGGACGCTCCGCCCGTGACCGTGTCGCGGGCCTTGGTGAAGATCAGCCCGCCAATCCCCAGCGCCATCAGCAGCGCCACCACGAGCAGCAGCCAGGACCGGTCAGCGCGGCTCGTGGGTGTGGGTGGCGGTGGCGTGGCTGGGCGCGGCGGCGTATTAACGTCCCCACGTCGGGGCGGCTGCACCAGGATCGCGGTCGCCGCTGCTCCGTGTGCGGCGTCCACCAGGGCCTGGCCGAAGTCGCACATGCCAGGGAAGCGTTGGGCCGGGTCCTTGGCCAGGGCGCGGTTGACGGCGGCGACGGTAGCGGGTGGCAGATCGGGCACGAGATAGCGCAGGTCGGGCGGTGGCTCGTAGACGTGCTGGTAGACCAGCAAGGCGGCGGTATCGGCCTGGAAGGGCACACGGCCGCTGAGCATCTCGTAGGCGACGACGCCCAGGCTATACTGGTCACTGAGCGCGGTGGCGGGCGCGCCCTTCGCCTGCTCCGGGCTGAGGTAGGCGGGCGTGCCCATGAGCACGCCGCTCTGGGTCAGGCGGCTGCCCTCCAAAGCCTTGGCCAGGCCGAAGTCGGTCAGGGTGGCGTGGCCGTCAGCGTCGACGATGATGTTGGCTGGTTTGACATCGCGGTGGATGACGCCGCGGCCGTGGGCGTAGTCCAGGGCCTGGGCGACTTGGGCCAGCAGGTGAGCCGTGCGGGGGGGTGAGACCGGGCCATCCTGGCGCAGCAGGTCCGACAGCGGGCGACCGTCGAGGTACTCCATCACCAGGCACGGCCGGTCACCCCACTGGGCGATCTCGTAGACGGTAACGATGTTGGGATGGCGCAGGGCGGCGATTGCTCGCGCCTCGGCGTGGAAGCGGCGCACGAACTCTGTGTCCCACGCCAGATGCGGGGCCAGAACCTTAACAGCAACGGAGCGGCCGAGGCTGGTGTCCTGGGCCTTGTAGACGACGGCCATCCCACCCCGCCCAATCTCGGCCAGGACGCGATACTTGCCCTGCGTCTGTCCCACCAGGGGCGCGCTCACACAGCCTCCCTCACTGGCCCTTCCTCGGCCTACTCATCCAGACAGGCGACGCGGGCTGGCTCATCGGTGTGGGCGTTGCGTTGCGCTGAAGCAGCGGGACGTACAGATACCACTGGCCGTTGTACACGTACGTCCATGCCAGCCAACCTGTCTCCCGGCTCGAGATTGCCGCGCCCGCCATCACGTTGACCACCCGCTGCGGGTCGGCGGTCCGCGTGGCCGTGGGCGTCGCGGTCGGCGTCGCGGTCCCTGTGGCCGTCGGTGTGGCGCTGGTGGTGGGTACGACCGTGGCCGTGGCCGTTGGTGTATTGTCCTCTGAGCGAGGACTCGTCGGTCCAGTCGCCCAGGCAGCCGTCTCTGTCTCCGTTGGCGTCACGGTCGGCGTGGGCGTCGCGGCGGCGGTCGGGGAGGGCGTGGCTGTCACGGATGGTATGGCCGTCGACGTGAGCGTTGGCGGCGGGGTCGCCGAGGGGATGGGTGACGGCGTAGGGGTATGAATCTGGGCCAGGAACCTCACGCGGTCCGAGCCGCCGCCTGGCATGTCAGAGACATGCCAGGTCAAGCCCTGCGCGCCGCCAGGCGTGGCGAAGGGTGTCGCACCGCGCGAGCCGCTATGCGGTACGACATTGGCCCCGCTCAGTACCGAGCCGGTGATGACTACGTCCGACAGCGGCTCGGGGCCGCCATTGCCATAGTCGATGGTGTAGGTGATGTAGCCGCTTGCCTCCACCGCGCCCGCCGGCTGGTTCGCCAGCCGCAGCCACAGGCGGGTGGGCGTGGGGCTGGGCGTGGGGGTGAAGGTGGCCGTCGGGGTGGGCGTCTGGGTCGCCGTCGAAGTAGGCGTGGAAGTTGGCGGGGGCGGCGGAGTAGGCGTTGGTTCATAGTCAATATCAAGGTATGGTCTCAGGTTCGGATCAGAGTACTGTAGGGAGTAGAAGTTGCGAATGTGGGGTCCGGGCCGACTCGCGTCGGGGTCAACCAACGCGATGCCGAAGTTGGTCAACGGTGAATCAACCCACGACTGAACAAGCGCTTTCGGCAAAGGCCACTCGATCCAACGACCAACCGATGTGTCAAGCGTTGCTGACGCCTCGACCCGGTTCCTTTCAAACGTGGGCTTGTTGTTCCAGGTCAAGGTGGCTTCATTCCAGTTGGCTGTGACTCGCCTTGCTTCGATGGTCATCCTCTGGCCTGACGACTCATAGGTGGCGAAGGCCACATACAACCTCAGGGCTGCGCTTCTCACCGTCCAGCCCGAGGAGGTCGACAAGTCCCATCTCAGGAATGTCTCGGTCTGGCCAAGGTTGAACGCCCGCGAGTCACCATACCCGACGTACAACCCGGGCCCCTGGCCTCGAGGATTGTTAGCCCAGTCTGTTCCCGACGCAGCATAGGTGTCCATGCTTGCCAGAACCCTAGTAGCAGGGATACCTGGCGCAGTGGACGCAGGCGTCACCCCTGCAAGAGCGATGAGACTAGCGCAGAGGAACAGGAATACGGCGCATCGCAGCAAACGCCCGCGCATGAGGCCTCCTGACCAATTTCTCAACACCGAAGCTGCCGCCTCACGGCCCCGTCTGGCCGCCCGACTGCCCTTCATGGCTGGGCTTGTCCTTCTCGCCACTCTGCCCGCAGCCCTCCTGCCACTTGAAGCTCCACACCTCGCTTGGCGTCCCCTTCGACTCCTTGCTCGCCTTCTCGATGACCGCCACCTGCCACTGATACATGCCCGGCTGCCAGCCCTTCTCGGCTGGACACCACTTGTAGCTCGGCGTCGTCACGGTCGTCACACCATACTGAGGGGTGCAGCCTGCCCCCCGGCACACCCGTACGTCGAAGGTCTCGTCCTCCGCCAGGGGCTGCGACGCCCACCAGTTGAGTTGCACCATGCCGTCGATGGTCGCGTTGTTGTCCGGGCCGCTGAGGGACACCTCGATGGCGGGCGTTGGAGAGGGTGTGTCGGTCGGGGCGACCGTCGGCGCTGGCGTGGGCGCCGCCTGGGCGCGCGTCGGGATGGGCTGCGGCGGCCCACCCGCTTGCGCCATCTGGTCTGGTTGTGGCGGAGCAGGCGCCACGGTAGGCAGCCGGGTTGGCGCGGGCATGGTGGCTGTCGCAGGCACAGCGGCGGGCGTCACGACGGTAAGGCCGTCGAGGCTGCCCGCTCCATCGACGAGGCGCACCGCCACCCAACCCTGCTGCTGCTTGGGTGTGGTGACGTACAGCCACTGCCCGTCGGCGCTACGGCCACGGAGGGTGAGCTTCTCACCCCGGTCGAGGGTGTCGAGGGGAGCGTTGCGAGCGCTGGGGTCGGGGCGCAGGTTGACGTTGTCGGCGTTCACGGTGGCGCCGACAGACGCGCTCGCCGACGGGGCGGGAGTGGCGGACATGGCCGCCCGCGTCAGAGCCAGGGTCGGGGTGTCAGTCGGCGTTGTGGGCGTCATGGCAGCCACAGATGCA
>CAZJJF010000404.1:0-3616 GCA_964546245.1 uncultured Anaerolineales bacterium | reverse complement strand
CTGACAGACTGCGCATCCTTTGTTGTGTAGATATTATCCCAATGCGCCTGGTGGCCCATAGACTCCTTCCTGACGGCGGGCTACGGAGAAGGCAGGGAGACCCTTGCCTCTACAGCGTCAACTTTCAACCCGCAGTTGGTGGCGACTTCAGGCCGCTGCCTGTTAGTGGTGCGACGATGATTGCATCGCGGGGCAGGCTGTCGATAATCTGATACAGGCCTGCCAGCACCAGGGCAGACGTTGGCTCCACGAATAGACCCTGGCGCGCCAGGTCAGCACGCGCCGCCTCAACGGCGTGGTCATTGGCGGCGACCATCACGCCATTGGTCTCACGCACGGCGGCCAGAATCGCCTCGGCGCGCACCGGGTGGCGGATGCGCACGCCCTCGGCGATGGTAGCGGCCTCGGGAACGGTGGGTACTTTGACGAGGCCATCGCGCCATGCCTGATATACCGGCGCGACGGCGGCGGCCTGCACACCTATCATGCGCGGCAGTTGGTCGATACATTGCGCGTCCAGCAAGTCGCGGAAGCCCTCGGCCATGCCGAGCAGCAACCCGCCCTGGCCGACGGGGGTAATCACCACGTCCGGGGCGCGACCCAGTTGCTCCCACACCTCCCAGGCGGCGGTGCGCAGGCCATTGTTGAACAGAGGGTTCCAGGCGTGGGAAGCGTAGAGGGAATGCTCGGCGGCGGCGATGGCGGCGTCAGTGGTGGCCGCGCGACCGCCGGGAATCTCGGCCAGGTCCGCGCCGTAGACGCGAATCTGCGCCTTCTTAGCGGGCGAGGCGTGGTCGGGGACGAAGATGTGCGCCCGCATTCCCGCCGCGGCGGCATAGGCAGCGACGGCCGTGCCAGCATTACCGGACGAGTCCTCGATGAGGCTGTCGATGCCTGCCGCCTTCAGGCCACTGATCAGGGTTGTCACGCCCCGGTCCTTGTAGGAGCCGGTCGGGGCCATGAATTCGAGCTTGTAGTAGACCGTGCGGCCCTGGAGGTCGGCGGGGACAAGGGGCGTCATGCCTTCACCGAGGGTCACGGGGCGGGCGTCGGCAGGCAGAGGGAGGAAGGCCCGGTAGCGCCATAGGCTCCACACGTCGCGGTCGATCTGGCGCGGGTCGAAGGGTGGCAGGCCGCCCAGGTCCAGCGGCTGGCCGCTCGCGCCCCGCCACGCGCGGCTGTTCAGGGGCAGAGCTGCGCCGCTGGCCGGGTCGATGTAGTGAAGGTCTGTCATTCGAGGATTATATCTCCGCTCTTGCCGCCGCGCTTTTCGATGAGGTGGATGTCCTGGATGCGCATGCCGCGATCAACGGCCTTTGCCATGTCATAGATCGTGAGCGCCGCCACGCTCACGGCAGTCAACGCCTCCATCTCGACGCCGGTCTTGCCCGTCACCTTCGTCGTGGCGGTGATACCGATGAAGGCGTCACCCGCGGCATCGCCGAGGGCGTCGGCGTCGAAGTCGACCGCCACCGAGGTCAGCAGCAGTGGGTGGCACATAGGAATCAGCTCGTGGGTGCGCTTGGCGGCCATGATGCCTGCCACCTGCGCTACGGCCAACACGTCGCCTTTAGGCAACTCGCCACCCAGGATGAGGCGCAGGGTCTCGGGGCGCATGTGCACTTCACCGCGCGCGATGGCGATGCGCTGGGTATCGTCCTTGGCGCCAACGTCCACCATATGGGCGCGCCCCTGCTCATCGACGTGGCTCAGGCGGGCTTCATCGGTCATGGGGTGTCTCCGCTGACAGGCATAGGGGCAATTATACCATGCGCAGCCGCCTGTCTCAAGGTGTGCTATACTTGGCGTATGCCTAACAAGACCTCCACCGACTTCTATGAATCGGCGGGCGGCTTCGTCGTCCGCGACGGCCTGATGCTCCTGGTCCGTAAGCTGGACACGCCTGAAGTGCGCATGCCCAAGGGCCACGTCGAAGCTGGCGAGAGCTACGAGGCGGCGGCGCGCCGCGAAGTGACGGAGGAGACGGGCTACGCCGGTGTGCGCATCCTGGCGAGCCTCGGCAAGCAGAGCGCCGAGTTCGACCGCTATGGGCGCTGGACGCGCCGCAACGAGTACGCCTACCTGATGACTCTGGAGAGCGAGGCGATCGTGCCGCGTTCGGCCAGCGATACCCAGCGTTTCGAGCCGGTGTGGATTCCCGTCCAGGATGTGCCCGCGCTCCTGACCTTTGCGACTGAGAAGGAATTCGCCCGCCGTGCCCTGGCGTGGCTGGCGCGGTGGGACGAAGGACACAAGCCGAAGGGCGAATGACGAGGGGTTATCGCTCATTGACCCTTCGGCTTGCGTTGTCCTGTGTTTGTAACCTCTCCCCGCATGTGCCTATAATAGAGAACGCATTTTGCCGCAAGGAGCTTCAGTGTTTTTTCGACGCCCCAAAGAGAAAGAGCAAATCGAGGACAGCCTCCAGAAGACGCGCCAGGGTGGGTTGTTCAACCGCATTGGTGAACTGCTTGGCGGCGGCGACGTCACGCCGGAGACGTGGGACGAGCTGGAGGAGTTGCTGATTCGCGCCGACGTTGGCGCGAGCCTGGCCGGCGACCTGGTCGAGGAATTGCGGGCCATAGCCCTGCAACAGGGCATCCGCCGCACCGACCGCGTCAAGGATATGCTCAAAGACCGCCTGGTGGGTATCCTGGAAGCGCCGATGCGCGCGCCGGATGTCGGCAACCGCTTGCTGACGGTGATTCTCGTCGTTGGCGTGAACGGCTCCGGCAAGACGACGACGATTGGCAAGCTGGCGCGCTACTACCGCGATCAGGGCCGCCGGGTCATGCTGGCGGCGGGCGATACCTTCCGCGCGGCCGCCATCGACCAGCTGAAGGTGTGGGGCGACCGGGCGGGCGTGGAAGTCATCGCCACGACCCAGGGGGCCGACCCTGGCGCGGTGGTCTACGACTCTATCAACGCCGCTCTGGCGCGGCGGGCCGAGATCCTTATTATCGACACGGCGGGCCGCCTGCACACTAAGTTCAACCTGATGAAAGAGTTGGAGAAGGTGCGCGCTATTGCCAACAAGCAGGTCCACCGCGCCCCCCACGAGACACTGTTGGTGCTGGACGCGACCACCGGCCAGAACGGCCTGACCCAGGCAAAAGTATTCGCTGAGGCTACCCCCCTCACCGGCCTGGTGCTGACCAAGCTCGACGGTACCGCCAAGGGCGGTATCGCCTTCGCCATCGTCCGCGAGCTAGGCGTGCCGATCCAGTTCATTGGCACGGGCGAGAAGATTGACGACATGGCGCACTTCGACGCTCGCGAGTACGTCGACGCGCTGTTCGCAGAACCGGCCACCACGCGGGCCTGACCCCGCCCCTGTACGCGGCCGACGCGGGTGACACATCGACCCGGCGTCGGCCGTGCGTGATTCAAAGGAGTAGCTATGTTGACCGACATCCCCGCCCGCCTGGCCGACATGCAGCAGCGTGTCGCAACCATCTGGGGGCGGCTTTGACGTCGAGGACACCGAAAAGCAGATCGCCGCACTAGAGGCTCAGACGCAGGCTGCCGACTTCTGGGATGACCCACAGCGCGCCCAGGAGGGGGTCGGCGAGATGGGTGAGCGCCTCGGTCAGGGCGGCATCGTACTTCTCGGTGT
>CAZJJF010000403.1:0-3657 GCA_964546245.1 uncultured Anaerolineales bacterium | reverse complement strand
GACGGGCAAGGGCGTGAACGCCGTCAAGCTCGGCAGCGCGCCCAAGACACCCCCCAGCGAGCCGCCGCCCCCGGCCAGGCCCCCCCGCAAGAAGTAGGGGCGGCCGCCCGTGGCCGCCCTCGACCCTGGCGGTGACATCGCCACCGGCTGGCGAGCGCGTCGTCCGTCATGCCGCCGACGGGAAGCATCTGCGCCGCTCGTGGCTGGTCGCCCTGCCGCTGGGCGGTAGTCGTTGGTCATTGGTCAGTGGTCGGCTTATAATACTCCCCATGTCCCCCCAGCGCCTACCTGACCACTACGCCGTCCTCCAGGTCGCGCCGACCGCCGAGGCCGCCGTCATCGAGGCCGCCTACCGCCAACTGGCGCGCCTCACCCACCCCGACCTCAATGAGGCCGCCGACGCCCACGCCCGCACCCAGACCCTCAACGAGGCCTACGCCGTTCTGCGCGACCCCACCCGCCGCGCGGCCTACGACGCCCAGCGCGCCCGTGAGCTGCGCGCCGCCACGCGCCTCGACGGCCTGGCCCTGGAAGACGAATGGTACACCTTTCGCCTCGGCCCCGCCGCCGACGCCTACCACGTTGTCGCCCTGTTGGAGACGCTGGTCCCCGCCGAGGCGCGGCGCTGGGACGCCGCCCGCCAGGTGTGGCAGGTGCACGCCGACCACGTCGCCGCCTTGCGCGCCGTTTTCGGCGATTTCGCCCGCCCCGCTCCGCTGGCCTTCGCCCCACCGCCGCCCCACGCCCAGACAGCCGCGGCCGGCCCGCTCCTGACGGCGCTGGCCGTGTGCCTCGTCGCCGCCGCCATCCTCCTGTATCTCGTGCAAACACCGGGCGCCGTCGCCTGGCGCAGCGATGTCGGGGCGAGCATCAGCGACATCTTCGGCCGCCTCGACCCGACCGCCGCCGTCAGCCTGACCCTGGTCTTCCTGGCCGCCGTCGGCGCGGGCGTCATCGGCTCCATCGCCTACATTCTCGGCCGCCCCTCCCGCTGACCGCTTCCCGCGCCTCTCCGACTGTGGTACAATTGGTCTAGACGACCACCGCGAGGGTTTGCCTGTGTCTGTCGATCCTGCCCGGCGCGCGGTTGAGCTGCGCCGCCAACTCGCCGACCACGCCTACCGCTATCACGTCCTCGATGCGCCGGTCATCAGTGACGCTGCCTACGATTCCCTGTACCGCGAGCTACGCGACCTGGAGGCAGCCCACCCCGAGCTGGTCACGCCCGACTCCCCCACCCAACGCACCGGCGGCGCGCCCGCCAGCGGCTTTCGCAAAGTGCGCCACCCGGCGGTCATGTTGTCCCTGGACAACGCCTTCTCGGCCGACGAGGTGCGTGCCTGGGGCGAGCGCATGCGCCGCCTGCTGGGCGACGCGCCTACCGAGTTTGTCGTCGAGCCGAAAATGGACGGCCTGACGGTGGTGCTACACTACACCGACGGCCTGTTCAGCCTGGGCGCGACGCGCGGCGACGGCATCGAAGGCGAAGACGTGACGGCCAACCTGCGCACCGTGCCCAGCGTCCCGCTACGCATCCCCCTCACCGACGCTGGCCCCGCCCCGCCGCCGCGCCTGGTGGTGCGCGGCGAGGTCATGATGCTCCACGATGCCTTTGCCCGCCTCAACGAGCAGCGCGTCGCCGATGGCCTGGAACCCTACGCCAACCCGCGCAATACGGCGGCGGGCGCGCTACGCCAGCTGGACCCGCGCATTACCGCCACCCGCCCCATGACCCTGTACGCCTACGCCGTCATCGTCGGGCCGGATACGTTGCGCAGTCAGTGGGAGGCCCTGACCTACCTCAGGAGCCTCGGCTTCCCGGTCAACCCCGATAGTCGATTGACCCACAGCCTGGACGAGGCCATCGAATACAGCCTCGGTTGGCTGGCGCGCAAGCCGACCCTCAACTACGACGCCGACGGCATCGTCATCAAGGTCAACTCCTTCGCCCTGGCCGAGGAACTGGGCGTCGTCGGCAATGCCCCCCGCTCGGCCATTGCCTTCAAGCCCGCCCCCCAGGAGGCGGTGACCGTCCTGCGCCGTATCGCCGTCAACGTCGGGCGCACCGGCGTCCTGACGCCCCAGGCCCTCATGGACCCGGTGCGCGTCGGCGGCGTGACCGTCAGCCAGGCCACCCTGCATAACGCTGACTACATCGCCGAGCGTGACCTGCGCGAGGGTGACACCGTCGTTCTCAAGCGCGCGGGAGACGTCATTCCCCAGGTGCTGCGGCCCGTACCGGAGATGCGCCCCCCGGACGCCGTGCCGTGGCGCATGCCGGACGTGTGCCCATCGTGCGGCGAGCCGGTCGTCCGCCCCGACGGCGAGGTAGCCTATTTCTGCGTCAATGCCGCCTGCCCCGCCCAACTGGTGCGCCATATCGAGCACTTCGTGGGGCGCGGCGCGATGGACATTATCGGCTTTGGCGAGAAGGTCGCGGCCCAACTGTGCGAGGTCGGCTTGCTACGCGACCTGGCCGACATCTATCACCTCAAGGATTCCCGTGACGACCTGCTGGCCCTGGAGGGCTACGGCGAAAAGAAGGTTGACAACCTGCTGCAAGCCATCGAGGAAAGCAAGGACCGCCCCCTGGCGCGCCTCATCTTCGCCCTGGGTATCCGCCACGTTGGCAGCACCATCGCCGAGGGGCTGGCGCGGCGCTTCGGCTCCCTCGATGCCATGATGACTGCCAGCGCCGCCGACATCCAGACCATCCCCGGCTTCGGCCCCCAGATCGCCGAGAGCCTCGTTGAGTTCGCTGCCAGCGCCCACAACCAGGCTGTGATTCGGCGGCTGAAGGCGGCGGGCGTCCGCACCGCCGAAGCCGTGATTGCTGCGCCCCGCGATGGGCGGCTGGCGGGCAAGGCCTTCGTGCTCACCGGACGCCTGCCCAACCTGACTCGCGACGACGCCAAAGGTCTCATCGAGGCCCAGGGTGGCCGCGTCACCGACTCGGTGACCCGCAAGACCGACTACGTGGTCGTCGGCGAGGACGCGGGTAGCAAGCTCGACAAAGCGCGCCAACTTGGCGTCGCCATCCTGGATGAGGCGGGCCTGCGCCGCCTCCTGGAGGAATAGACCATGCGCCATGCCCCAGGCTTGCGCGTCGTGCTGGCTGCCCTGGCCCTCCTCCTGGCCGTCAGCCTGCGGCCGGCGACATCCTTCGCCGACAGCTGTACCTACATCGTGCGCTCTGGCGATACGCTGGGCGGTATTGCCGCCCGCTACGGGACGACCGCCGCCGTACTGGCCGAGGCCAATGGCATCGAGAATCCCAACCTGATTGAGGTCGGCCAGAATCTCATCATCCCTGAGTGCGGCGACCAGCCAGAGCCGCCCGCCGCGCCCCCGCGCCCCGCGTCGCCACCCACCACCCAGCGAGGCGGGCCGACGGTGCGCGCTCTCAGCCTCGACAGCGTGCCGACGCCCGGCGAAATCGACGCCGACCTGCTCGACCGCGCTGTCGGCGCCACCATCAACCTCCAGGTCGACACGGGGCTGGGCTTCATCACCGGCGGCACAGGCACTGTCGTCGGCGGCGATGGGCGTACCTTCCTGACCGCCTTCCACGTCATCGGCGACTCCGACACGGGTTGGGTGTACCCCATCCGCGAGATTCGCGTTGGCCCCTTCAAGGACTGGGCGCTGCGCGCCGAG
>CAZJJF010000402.1:3301-3659 GCA_964546245.1 uncultured Anaerolineales bacterium | reverse complement strand
TTCACCCACCCCGGCATCCAGACTTACGCGATTGTCTCCGGCGACTCCGACTACTCCTCACTTATTAACAAGCTGCGCGAGTACGGCAAGTACACCATCGGCATCGGCCTGCGCCGCTCCACCAGCGAGATTCTCATCAAGAGCGTCGACGAGTTCGTCTTCTACGAGGCCATTGTTGGCGTCCTCGATCTCGCCCAGGAGTTTGATGTCAGCGAAGCCCATGCTCTGCTGCTGCGCGCCCTGCGCGCCTTCGAGCAGCAAGGCGAGCTGCCCGTCTTCGCCGGCAAGCTCAAGCAGCGCATGGTCGCCCTCGACCCCGCCTTCAACGAAGCCTACTACGGCTACGACCAGTTCAAGT
>CAZJJF010000402.1:1865-3291 GCA_964546245.1 uncultured Anaerolineales bacterium | reverse complement strand
GTTCCTGGAAGATTCGGCGGACCTGGTACGTCTGGAGACCCGCGAGGGCCAGGTGTACGTCTCGCCCCTCGATACACGCGAGATGGCCGTCGCCGCACGGGGCGATATCCGCCCTCTGGGCGAGGCTTACAAGCGCTATCTACGGCGCGTCGGCCTACCGGTGGTCGAAAGCGGCGTGCGACGCGACATCCTGGCCGACCTGTACGAGTTGTTCCGCCTGAGCATGCAGCCGCTAAGCCTCGACCAGGCCGCCGTCGCACTGCGCGAACGCTATGATGGTGACAACATGCTTCGCCCCCAGAGCCAGGTGCGCGATGTTGTGCGCCTGGTGTATCGCAGCAGCTGCCTCGAGTTCGACCACCCACCCTCGCTGTCTGCCAATGCGGATCTGCTGCCGGGCATCGATACCGAAGCCTTCACCCGTCAATGCGAAGGGGCCTATGTGCGTAAGCTGGTAGAGGGCGGCTTGCAGGTTGACGCGGCCGAGATGTCCAACGCCCTCTTTGGCGACCAGGGACACACCGACTATATCGAGAGCCTGCTCGGCGACCTGGTCAGCGCGGGCGCGATAGAGCAGCGCAATGGCGCCTACTCGGCTACTCCCCACGATACCGTCAGCCCGCTGGCAGGCCATCCGGCCCTGGTCCCCATCCTGGTCGATCTTGAGGGCATCGAGCCGCCCCCCGAATCCGTCATCACCGCCCTCGAAGCGCGCCGTCTCTTTGACGACGGGACACGCCTTCGCGTGCGCGACTTCGCCGCCAGCGCGACCAAGTACCTCCTGGCGACCAAGACCCAGCAGATGGCCGTCGAGTCGGGCGAGTCGGGGGCCACGTTAGAGGACCTGAAGTGGTATCTGGCCGGCTACTGCTCCGTGCAAGCGGGCCACCGCTTCGTGGAGCGCGAGTATGAGGCCGCCATCCCGTACTATCTCGCCTTCTTCTACCTGGCCTACTCCGACGACACGGTTCAGGAACGCGTGCGCGGCTTGATGCGTCCCATGCTATCCTACTTCTTTGCCATCGCCGCGCGCCGCTTCGAGCCAACCTTCCAGGCCCAGGCCAATGCATCGCCAGCGCAGTTGGCGGTCCAGTTACACAACCACCCTAACCCGGCTGTCGGCCGCGCTTTCGAGGACTTGCTGACGCGCCTCGGCCAGGTGACGCCAGTGCCTATCCGTATGCTCATCAAGCAAGCCCCGGTCGTGACAGCAGACCCCGCCCAGCGCGAGCGAACGCTGGTGTTTCTCAATCGCCTGCTCGCGCCGCAAGAGGCCGAGTCGCTGAACGGCCTATAGTGCCCGGCGCGGCGAATGACCGCTCCTCGCCTGTCCATAGCTGCCATGAGTGACATACCTGAACAAGACCGCGACGCCCTTCAAGACCTATTAGCGACCGTCAAGCCGCTGGCAAGCAGCGGCTTGATG
>CAZJJF010000402.1:0-1855 GCA_964546245.1 uncultured Anaerolineales bacterium | reverse complement strand
GGCCAACTCGTATTACGCTGGTCCACCAAGCAGCGCCTCATCGAGCGTCTCCTGGCCGAGGAGGACCCGCGCGCCGCCCTGGACCTCTTTGAAGCTCGCACCCAGGACTTCATCGCCAGACACCCCGACACACCGGGCTGGCGCGACAAGGCGGGCCAGGATTGGAACGCCGCCCTCGTCATCCAGGCTTGCGACGAGATTCGCGCCCACCTCGACAGTTGGGCGGCGGAAGACCTCTTTGACGATGACGACGGAGGGCAGGGCGACGACCTCGACACCGACGCTTGAGCTACGCCGGGTCCACATCCGCGACCTGGCGGCTGTGATACGGCTGGAGCGGCGCGCCTTTGGCCGCGAAGCCTGGGGCTGGGCGGGCTTCCTCGTCGGCTTTGCGTTCGGCAGCGTCTTCCTCCAGGCCGCGCGGGGCGACGAGATGCTTGGCTTCGTCCTGGCCCAGGCTCGTTGGGCCCAGGGCGTCACGTGGATTCTGAACATCGCGGTCGCCCCCGACCAGCGCAACCAAGGCATCGGCCGCGCCCTCATGCTCGCCGTCGAGGCGGCCGTCACGACGCCACGCCTGCGGCTGACCGTCCGCGTCGACAACCCGGCGGCTCGCCATCTCTACCGCAGCCTCGGCTATGAGGAGATCGGCTTGCGCCGGGGCTACTACGGCCAGGGGCGAGACGGCATAGAGATGGAAAAGCACATCGCACCTGATGGCCCGCGACAGGAGCTTCCGCATGAGTGAAACCCTAATTCTGACGAATGCCCGCATCCACACCCTGGAACGCGCCGCGCCCGCCGCCGAGGCCGTCGCTGTGCAGGGTGAGCGCATCGTCGCCGTCGGGCGCGCGACGGCCATGCCCTCGGGGCGGCGCATCGATTTGGGCGGCCGCGCCCTCCTCCCCGCCTTCACCGACACCCATCTACACATCATGCATTGGGCCTTAGGCCTGGACCAGATTCCCCTCGACGGTGTGCCCACCCTCGACGAGACGCTACGGCGGGTTGCCGAGCGAGCCGCCGTCACCCCACCCGGCCAGTGGCTGCAAGGCTGGGGCTGGAACGCCAACATCTGGCCCACCGGCTTGCCAACGCGCGAGGATCTGGACCACGTCGCTCCCAACCACCCCGTGGTGCTTACCCACAAGTCGGGCCACATGATTTGGGCCAATTCCCTGGCCCTGCAAACAGCCGGCGTCACGGCCGCCACGCCAAACCCGCCGGGCGGCGACATCCATCGCGACGCCCACGGCATACCCAACGGCATCCTCACCGAGAATGCCAACGACCTGGTGGAGGACGCGGTCCCGGCTGCCGACTCGGCCCAGCGCCGGGCCGCGCTGGGGCGCGCCTGGCCCCACTTCCACCGCCTCGGTCTGGTCGGCGGCCACGAGATGGGCTACGCCGACCCCCTCGCCCTGTGGGACGACTTTAGCGCCCTCCACGCCGAGGGTCGGCTACCCTGGCGCATCAGCCACTACATCCACAAGCACCAGCTCGAGGCCATGATTCAGCGCGGTATGCGCTCCTGGGACGGCGATCATGTGCTGCGCGTCGGCGGGCTGAAGATCTTCATGGATGGCGCCCTCGGCTCACAAACGGCCGACATGCTGGCCGACTACGAGGGTCAACCCGGCAATCGCGGGATCGTCACCACCGAGGTCGAGGAACTCCACGCCCTCGTCTTCCGCGCCGCCGAACATGGCATCGCGTGCGCTATTCACGCCATCGGCGACGCGGCGAACCACAAGGTACTGAACGCCTTCGACCAATGGCGCGCCGGTCCAGGCAAGGACTCGCCCCTGCGGAGCCGGATCGAGCACGTCCAGGTTCTCGCGCCTACCGACGAGCC
>CAZJJF010000401.1:229-3680 GCA_964546245.1 uncultured Anaerolineales bacterium | reverse complement strand
CCATCCGCAAGGTCGAAGCGGACGAGCTGCGACCGTCGTACCAGATGGCCGAGAAGCTGGCCGCTGCTCTGGACATCCCGCTCGCTGACCGGGCGCGCTTCATCCGCTTCGCCCGCGGCGAGGGCGACCCGGAAGAAGAGACCATCCCCAGCCAGACAGCCGTCGTGCCCCGCGCCCTGCCCCCCCTGCCCCGCCATAACCTGCCTGCGCCCCCTACGCCCCTGGTCGGCCGCGGCGAGGAGATCGCTGCCCTGGAGGGGCTGCTGGTACGGCCCGACGTGCGGCTGGTGACGCTGACCGGCCCTGGCGGCGCGGGCAAGACGCGCCTGGCCCTGGAGGTAGCGGCGCGTCTGGCCGAGGGCACAGCCGGCGGCGGCCCCGCCTTCCCCCAGGGCGTGTTCTTCGTTGACCTGGCCCCACTGCGTGACCCGGCCCTGGTCGTCCCCACCATCGCCCAGACTCTCGACGTGCGCGAGCGGGGCGGCAAGCCCCTGCTCGACACCCTCAAAGCCTACCTGCGCGGCCGCCAGGCCCTGCTGCTCCTCGACAACTTCGAGCAGGTGCTGGAGGCCGCGCCCGCCGTGGCCGCGCTGCTGGCTGCCGCACCCCGCCTGACTGTGCTGGCAACCAGCCGCGCCTCGCTCCACCTGCGCGGCGAGAAGGACTACCCCATCCCGCCGCTGCCGTTGCCGAATCGGCGACATCTGCCGCCCCTGGACCGCCTGCCCCAGTACGCGGCGGTGGCCCTGTTCATCCAGCGTGCCCTGGATGTCCGCCCGGACTTCCAGGTGACCAACGAGAACGCGCCCGCCGTGGCCGAGATCTGCCACCGCCTGGACGGCCTGCCCCTGGCTATCGAGTTGGCCGCAGCACGGGTGAAGACCCTTAGCCCGCAGAACTTGCTGGCCCGCCTGGAACGCCGCCTGCCGACGCTGACGGATGGGCCGCGCGACCTGCCCACCCGCCAGCAGACGATCCGCAACACCATCGGGTGGAGCCATGACCTCCTGACCGAGGCGGAGCAGGCCCTTTTTCGCCGCCTGGGGGTGTTCGCGGGTGGCTTCACGCCAGAGGCAGCGAAGGTCGTGACGAGCGATTGGAGGTTAGAGATTGGAGATTCCGAGCCGACAATCTCTGATCTCCAATCTCCAATCTCCGTCTTAGACGGTCTCGAGTCCCTCGTCGACAAGAACCTGCTGCGGCAGGCCGAGATGGCGGGCGGGGAGATGCGCTTCTCGATGCTGGAGACGGTGCGGGAGTTTGCCCTGGAACGTCTGGCGGAGAGCGGCGAGGAGGCGACGCTGCGCCAGCGTCACGCGGCGTGGGTGTCGGCCTTCATGGTGGAGGCGAGGCCGGAGATCATGGGGCCGCGCCAGATGGCGTGGTACGGGCGGGTCGAGGCCGAGATGGACAACATCCGCGCCGCCTTCGACTGGCTCCTGGCGCGGGACGAGGTCGAGCGGGCGGGCGAGATGGCGGCGAACCTGGGCCGCTTCTGGTTCCGCCGCGGCTATTGGCGCGAGGGTCGCGACCGCTTGCTGCTCATCCTGGCCCGTCTGAGCGCGGCCGCGGCGCCTGGCCTGCGCGCCACACTACTCTGGGAGGCGGCGGGCTACGTTTTCTGGATGGACGGCTACGCGGCGGTCCTCCCACTGTACAGGGAG
The DNA here is from genome assembly GCA_964546245.1 of uncultured Anaerolineales bacterium. GTDB lineage: Bacteria > Chloroflexota > Anaerolineae > Epilineales > JAHCIE01 > JAHCIE01. Next base: position 2,016 of record CAZJJF010000401.1, on the reverse strand, counting down.
AGTGAGGCCATCGGCCGTCGGCTCGAGGACCAGCGTCCGCTGATGTGGACCCTGGCCTGGTGGAGCCTGGAAGCCGCGTTCCAGGGCGAGACAGCCCAGGCTCAGGCCCAGGCGGAGGAAGGCCTGGCGCTGGCGCGCCAGATGGGCGACCAGCGGGCCATGATCATCTGCCTGCGCAACCTGGGCGACATTGCTCGCAGTCAGGGCGACCTGGCGCGGGCAGCGGCGCGCTACGGTGAGGCCCTCGCCATCGCCCATCAACGTCAGGACCACTGGCTGACCGCCGACGTCACCGAGCGCGTGGGTACCACCGCCTGGCTACGGGGCGACCCCGTGACGGCGCGGGCCTACCTGACCGAGGCCGTCGCCCTGTTCCACCAGATCGGCGACCGCCGGGGCGAGGCGATGCCTCGCCGCAGGCTGGCCGACATCGCCTACCGGGAAGGCAATGTCACCCTCGCGCGTGCGCTACTGGAGCAGGTGATTCAGGAGTTCCGGGATGTCGGGGACGAGGTGAATCTGGGGCCGGCTCTTCAGATGCTGGGCGACGTCGCCCGGCTGCAAGGCGACTATAGTACGGCGGAGGCCGCCTACGCCGAGGCGCTCGCCCTGTCCGAGGCGCGTGACCTGGACGACGGAGTAGCCATAAACCAGCTCAACCTGGGCTTTGTCCTCCTGTGGTGGGGCGACACGGCGCGGGCAGGCACTCTGTTCCAGGAGAGTCTGAGGGGGCGGCAGGCGCTGGGCGACCCACACTCGCTGCCCCTGGCCGTGGCCGCTCTCGCCTGCCTGGCAACCGCCCAGGCGAGGGACACGGGGCAGGCCGAGCGCGCCACGCGGCTGTTCGGCGCCGCCGAGGCGCTGGTGGCGACGGGAGAACCTGTCGAGACGGTCGACCAGCGCGAACTGGATCACTATCGGGCACGCCTGGCCGACTTCCTCGACGAGACGGCCTTTGACGCGGCCCTAGTGGCGGGCCGCGCGATGACGCTAGAGCAGGCTATCGCTTACGCGCTGGAGGAAGACGTCAGTAAGGACTAGGTCTGGCCCGACTCTAAATGGCAACAGAGGTCATTCCGTTCGCGTTGGCGGAGGTGCACCATGAGCGATCCACGTCCTGCGCCGTTGCCTGACACGAGCGTGGTTCATAGCGATCCGGAAATCCATAGTGGCGCCCCGGTATTCGTTGGCACGCGCGTCCCCGTCCAGACCTTAATCGACTACCTGGAAGGCGGCTACCGACTGGATGAGTTCCTGGACAATTTCCCCAGCGTTCGTCGCGAGCAGGCGATTGCTTTTCTCGATCAGGCGACCCGTGCGCTTCTAGAGAAGGTCGCGTGAGGCGGGTTCTCTTCGATGAAGATGTGCCGCGCCAGCTACGACGCGACCTTCAGGGCTTCGACATCCTGACTGCGGTTGAGATCGGCTGGTCAGGGCTGAAGAATGGTGAGCTACTCCGCAAGGCTGAAGCGCGCTTCGACGTATTCATCACAGCCGATCGCAACCTCCGCTTTCAGCAGAACCTGTCGGCATTCGCTATCGGTGTTGTCGTGCTGGAAGGCGGCAGCACCAAGCTCGAGGATTTGCGTCCGCTGGTCTCCGAGCTTCGACGTGCCATTGAGACGGTACAACCTCGTCACGTCGTCCTTGTTCCATCAGCCTAGCCAGAACGAGCCAGCGACGCCGGTCGTCCTTTCGGATGACCGGCCTTGCGTCTGTCGGCGGTTGTGAGGGTCGCTCACTTGTGCTATACTTCTAAAGTTTCGACTCGCGGATGCGTGTTTCCC
>CAZJJF010000401.1:0-219 GCA_964546245.1 uncultured Anaerolineales bacterium | reverse complement strand
TGTGCTATACTGAGAGGGTCACCATTCCTTTATAGGACGTCCCCCATGCAGGATAAACTCATTGTCCGCGGCGCGCGAGAGCATAATCTCAAGAATATCGACGTCGAAATCCCCCGCAATCAGTTGGTGGTCATCACCGGTCTGTCTGGCTCGGGCAAATCGACGCTGGCCTTCGACACCATCTTTGCTGAGGGCCAGCGGCGTTATGTCGAATCGCTG
>CAZJJF010000400.1:0-3684 GCA_964546245.1 uncultured Anaerolineales bacterium | reverse complement strand
CGGTCACCGTCACGGCTGAAGGTGTGGCTTCCGGCCAGCGTCTTGAGATAGGCGGCCTCCTGCTCCATGACGCCGGGCGCAGTGCACAGCATGCGCGTCGACGCGCCCTGGCCGATGACGAGCCTGCCTGCGTCCTCGGTGTAGGTGGCGGTATAGCGGTTACAGCCCGCCGAGCCGCCGACGCGCCCGTCGAGGCCGAACTCAAGCGTGGCGGGCTGCGGGCTGGTGACGGGGGGCTTGCCACCCATCTCGGTCAGCGTCCAGCTCGTACCGGCCAGGAACGCATCCGGCCCTGGCGTCGGCGCGGGGGTCTTGCTCACCACCTCGATAAGGGTGTACGTCTTCGACGAGGCGTCGGCCGGGATGGGTTTGGGGGAGTCGGTGACGCGCACGCGCAACGTGTAGTTGTAGCCCGGCTCGAAGGTGAAGCCCTCGATGATGTTGTAGAAGTTGGTCCACGGGCCGTTAGGGTCTTCGCGCACCATGTAGCATTTCATGGGCGCGACGCCCACGCAGTCGCGCATGACGGGGCCGAGGTATAGGGTCTTCTCGACAGAGGCAGGCGTGGTCATAGGCTTCTCCGTGGGTTTGACCTGGGCTGGCGCAATGGTCGGCTGGCTGGGGGGGCGGGCGGCGGGCGCGCCCGTGGCGGTTGGCAGCACCGCCAACGGGGCGGTGACTGTTGGGCGCGGCTGGGCGGCTGTCGGCGACGATGGCGCGCCGCACGCAGCGAGGGCTGCGACGGTCAGGCCCAGGATCAGGGCATAGCTCGCGATGCGGGGGACATGATAGGTCATTCTGCTACGTCTCCTTGACTCAACAATGCTGTTTGTGAGACGTTGAAGGACCACCCAGGGTTCCCGCCACCAGCGCGCGGGGGCGTGTGGCGGCCTCTCCACCCTGAGGGGTGATACGTATTCACCCGACGACTGCGCCTGGTGTATGCTTGAACCAGACCGAGCCGCGCGGCGACGGAGGAGTTGCTGTGTCCACGGCCGGCCGGCGAGGATAGCATGGATGCGAAGAAGGCCATTTGGGCCGAGGTCGATGCCGAGGGGCGGCTGGTGCTACCGCCGGAGGTGGCGACCCGCTATGGGATGACCCCGGGGGCGCGGGTGCGCATCGACGAGGGAACGAACCACGTCCGCGTCCACCGCGCTGTGCAGCACCTGGCGAAGGTGTACATCGAACCGACGAATCGCTGCAACATCGACTGCGCTTTCTGCATGCGTGGCAGTTGGGACACGCCGTTGGGCCAGATGAGCGAGGCGACCTTCGCCGCCATCCTCGACGGCCTGCGCGCCATCTCGCCGCCGCCGACGGTGTCCTTCGGCGGCATCGGCGAGCCATTGGCCCACCCCAAGACCATCGACATGATCGCCCGCGTCAAGGAAACGGGCGCGACGGTCGAGATGATCACCAATGGCACGCTGCTCGACGACAAGCGCTCGCGGCGCATCATCGACGCGGGCCTGGACGTGCTGTGGGTCTCCATCGACGGCGCGACGCCAGAGAGCTATGCCGACGTGCGCATGGGGGCCGAACTGCCCCAGGTGCTCGACAACCTGGCCCGCTTCCGCCGCGCCCGCCGCCCCGCCCACCGGCCCACGCCGGTGATTGGCGTCGCCTTCGTCGCCATGCGGCGCAACATCCGCGACCTGCCGGAGGTCATCGCCATCGGGCGGCGGCACGGTGCGACCCGCTTCATGGTCACCAATGTGCTGCCCTACTTGCCGCAGATGTGCGACGAGACCCTGTACGACCAGACCCTGAACGACATCGCCTACCTGCCCTCACCGTGGCTGCCGCGCCTGAACATGCCCAAGCTGCAGCTGGACGACGACACGGCCGAGACCTTCGTGCGTGTCCTCAAGAGTAACCTCAACGTCACCTTTGCCGGTAACAATCTCGGCGGCGCGAATGACGTATGCATCTTTGTCGAGAGCGGAGCGATGGCCGTCGGCTGGGACGGCTCGGTCAGTCCCTGCCCACCCCTCCTGCATACCCACGTCGGCTACCTGCGGCGGCGGCGGCGCGTCTCCTACAGTCACATTATCGGCAATGTCGCCGAGCGCGGCCTCCTCGACCTGTGGAACGACCCGGACTACGTGGCCTACCGCGAGCGCATCCACAGCTTCGCCTTTGCGCCATGTACCTCGTGCGGTGGCTGTGAGCTGGTCGATACCAACGAGACCGACTGCTTCGCCAGCCCGCCGCCCGCCTGCGGCGGCTGCCTGTGGGCGCAGGCCGTCATCCAGTGCCCGTGACTACCCCGTCGACTCGACGACGGTCAGGGCGACCTTGATGCGATAGCGGTTGTCAGCCCCGCGGCGGAGGATGTAGTGGGAGCGCTCGCGAGATTTCTCCACGCCGTCGGCGTCCACCGCTGACCACGCTACGTCCACGGCAGCCAGCCGCTCGCCAAGCCGTTGTACCCGGCCCAGGGTGGGCCGCGTCGCCATCAGGCCTTGCGCCCGATACCACTCCACCGCCTGGGAGAAGAACGCCTGCACCTCGCCGATCTCACCGACGGGCATGCTGGCCTCGTCGGCCAGAACCAGGGCGGGCGGCTCCCAGCTGTCGGCAATGGCCGCCAGATCGCCCTCGCTCAAGGCATGGCCGTAGCGCTCCAGGAATTGCAGAATCGCCGCGTCACTCATAGACCCTCCTGCCTCACATGCAGCCTTCGCTCCGCGTTACTCGCATCCGGTTGACGATGTCTCGCGCCCTGCCTACCATTGATGCCTCAAGGGAGACAAGGAGGCGCACGCATAATGGGCCAGACGACGCTCTATCGCGCCCTGCTGGGAATTGCGCGTATCGGGGCCGACCCCGAGGACAGCGAGGATGTGCGGCTGGAGAAAACGCTGCTCGTCCTGTCCTCGCTGATGATGGCCTTCATGGGCATGGCCTGGGGCGCAGTCTACGCCGCGCTGGGCGAGCCCCAGGCCGCCGCCATCCCCCTGGCCTACGCCGCGTTCTCTCTCCCCAGCATTGTCATCTTCTCGCGCACGCGGCGCTATGGCTTCTTCCGCGCCAGTCAGCTCTGCGCGTCCTTGATTCTACCGTTTCTGCTGCTCATCGCCCTCGGCGGATTTGCCAGTTCCAGCGCCGTGGTGCTGTGGTCGCTGACGTCGCCGTTGGGCGCGCTCGTCTTTGCGGGACGGCGGCAGGCGGTGCGCTGGTTCCTGGCCTACCTGGCCCTTGTCCTGGTCAGCGCCGTGTGGTCCGCACTCTACGCCACGCCCACTCCCCTGCCCCCCATCGCGATCACGACCTTCTTTGCCCTGAATATTAGTGGCGTGTCGGTCGTCGCCTTCGTCCTGCTCGAGTACTTCGTGGCCCAGAAGGATACCTCGCTCCGCTTGCTTGGCATCGAGCGGCGTAAGTCGGAGGCGTTGCTGCTTAACATCCTGCCCCGCGAGATCGCGGACATTCTCAAGAACGAGAACCGCGTCATTGCCGACTACTACGACGGGGCCACCATCCTGTTCGCCGATGTCGTAAACTTCACCCCCCTGTCGGCGAACATGACACCGACGCAGCTGGTAGCGCTGCTCGACGATGTGTTCTCTGCCTTCGATGGGATGGTCGAGCGTCTCGGTGTGGAGAAGATCAAGACCATCGGCGACTGCTACATGGTGGCGGCGGGCATCCCCACCCGCCGCGCCGACCACGCCCAGG
>CAZJJF010000399.1:0-3690 GCA_964546245.1 uncultured Anaerolineales bacterium | reverse complement strand
GCCAGTTCCTCCTCCGCCCCACCCTTGCCCAGGTAGGCTTCGACAACCAGCGGGTTCTGCTGCACTTCCAGCGGCGTCCCCTCCGCAATCTTCGTGCCGTGGTCCAGGACACTCACCCGGTCGGAAATGCCCATCACCACCAGCATGTCATGCTCGATGAGCAGGATGGTCAGGCCCAGCTCGTCGCGGATGCGGCGGATAAACTTCGTCATCTCCGCCGTCTCCTGGGGGTTCATGCCGGCCGTCGGCTCGTCCAGAAGAAGCAGCTTGGGGTCGGAGGCCAGCGCGCGCGCCACCTCCAGGCGGCGCTGGTCGCCATAGGGCAGATTACGCGCCGACTGGAGAGCCAGGCGACGCGGCAATCCCACGTACTCGATGAGTCGCATCGCCTTTTCCGCCGCCTGCGTCTCCTCCTGGCGAATCGAGGGCGGGCGGAGGAGAGTCCGCGCCAACCCACCCCGCAGCCGGGTGTGCATGCCGACCAGCACGTTCTCTAGCGCCGTCATATCGGCGAACAGCCGAATGTTCTGGAAGGTACGCCCAATGCCTCGCGCGGTGACCTGGTGCGGCTTCAGACCAGAGATGAGAGTGTTATTGAAGACGATCTCCCCCTCTGTTGGCAAGTAAATGCCGGTAATCATGTTGAAGAAGGTCGTCTTGCCCGCGCCATTGGGGCCAATGACACTGGCGATCATCCCCTTGTTGATCGCGAGGTTAACATTGTTGACGGCAACGAGACCGCCAAAGCGCTTGGTGACACCCCGCGTCTCCAGGAGAATCGAGCCGGCCGACGCGCTGTCCTGGGTAATCAACCCTTGAGTCGCTGCGCTCATGTCGTGTCCCCTTAGTCAATCGTCGTTTCGCGGTCGATTGACCGCACCTGCGTGGCGGTATCGGCCTCCTGGATGGACAGCGGCAAGTCCCACGTGTTCTCGTCGGGATGCATCTCCGCCGCACGCCGCGTATTGGGGATGAGGCCCTGCGGTCGTACCAGCATCACCACCACGAGGGTCAAGCCGAAGAGGAAGATACGCCACTGGGTCGGGTCGACACTCACGGTGAGGAAGTCCTTGACGGCGGGGCTTTCGACGTGGGGAACCACCGTAGTGGTGAGGGTCTCCTTGAGCAGCATCGCCAGTTGCGGCAGCAGCACACGGTCCGACAGCAAGATGATCAGGCCGCCCACAATGACGCCCGTCATGTTGCCCACGCCGCCCAAAATCACCATTGCCAGGATGATGACCGACACCGTGAAGTCGAATACGCTGGGGAAGATGGCCGTGATGTAGCTGGCGTAGAACACCCCTGCCAGGCCCGCGATGGTCGCGCCCATGGCGAAGGCCATCAGCTTGGTGTTCACCAGGTTGATACCCATCGACGAAGCCGCCAACTCGTCCTCGCGCATCGCCGACCAGGCGCGGCCCAGCCGGGAGTTGCGGAGACGGTTGATGAAGAAGATCGACAGGGCAATAATCAGCAGAATCAGCACATACCAGGGGATATACTCGCCGGTCTGGAAGGTCCCCACGAAGGGCACCCAGGGCCGGGTGATGGGATTGATACCCTGCTCACCCGCCGTCACGTTGAGCGGCTTGCCGCAGCCGGCGATGCAGATGCCGAGAAAAGGCAGCGTCAGCGTCACCGTCGTCAGGTTACGGAAGACGACGGGCACGATCTCGCCGAAGCCCAGGGTGACGATGGCCAGGTAGTCGCCGGTCAGAGGTAGCGTCGGCGCGCCGAGGAGGAGGCCGAAACACGCCACAATGGCCGCAGCGATCCAGATGACGAGCCAGAAACTCCACTCCTGCTGATAGAACTGACAGTTGAAGTTGCTCTGGTTGCACAGGTGGGGCGAGAGCAGCAGGCCAGTGGCATACGCGCCGATGGCGAAGAAGGCGGCGTAGCCCAGGTCGAGCAGGCCCGCATAGCCGACGACGATGTTGAGGCCCAGGGCGAGCACGACGAAGATCATGATGGAGATCATCTGCTCGATCCAACCCAAACCCGCTGCCTTGTCCAGAGCCGGGTAAAACGCCAGGAAGGTCAGCAGCATGACAGCCAATCCCAGGCGGCGATTCTTGTCGGGTAAGGAGTTGACCCAACCCGTCAACGCGCCCATCGCCAGGGCCAGAAGACAGCCGGCCAGGCCGGCCACGAACATGTTGTACTCGATGCTGATGGGCCCCAGGGTGAAGGGGGCGAAGTCAGCCTCCTGCCCCGCCAGGGGTAGGACGAGGGTCGCATTGACAATCTCGGCGATCAGGATGAAGACACCCGCGATGCCGCCAGCGGTGACACCATTCCGCAATGTGACGCTGCGGTCGCGCAACCACTGACCTTCCGTTACCAGCGATGCCGCCGCGCCGGCGACGATGCCCGCCAGAATGGCCGACCAGCCGCCGAAGAGCAGCACGACGACGGACGCCACAATCCCAATACCCACGCCAACTTTGACTGGGTGAGTCATACGGCCTCCACGCGACGGGAAACAGCCGCCCGGCCAGGCCCGGCGTTGCCAACCCTACGCCGCGTCATGCTTTCTCTCCAACCGACTCGCCAAGGAGACCGTTGGGACGGAAGACGAGGATAGCCACCAGCACCGCGAAGACCCAGGCATTCGTCCAGCGCGAGGACAGGTATTGGTCGCTGAGCGCGCCCAGCAGGCCGATCAGGAAACCGCCAAGCATGGCGCCGGTGATATTGCCGATGCCGCCGAAGACGGCTGCCGTGAACGATCGCAGGCCAACCGTGAAGCCGACGGTGAAGACCGTGGTATTGTTGTACAGACCGAAGATGATCGCGCCCGCGCCAGCCAGCGCGCCCCCGATGAAGAAGGTCAGCGCGATGATGCGGTCAACATGGATGCCGACGATCTTGGCGGCGGAGCGGTTCTGCGCGACAGCGCGCATTGCCTTGCCCGTCTTGGTGTACTGGACGAACAGGCGCAGCGCAATCATTAGCGCCAGGCTGATCACGATGACCAGCAAGTCCTTCCAGGTGAAGGTGATGGCCCCTTCCAGGATAGGCGTCTTGGGCAGTAGATCCGGGAAGTTCTTGGGCGAGGCAGCGCTCTGGCCCATGAACGGGAAGATAGAGCGCAGACCGCCCCAGAACAGGCCGATATTGACCAGCATGAACGACACGCCAATGGCGGAGATGAGCGGGGCCAGGCGGGGAGCGTTGCGGAGTGGTCGATAAGCAAAGCGTTCGATCAGTGCGTTGAGGCCGCCGGTAAACAGCATGGTCGCGAAGAAGGCGACCAGGATGCCGATTAGAATCGCGCCCGGCGATGATTGCCCGCTGATCCCCATCAGGCCCAGGATGGTCAGGCCCATGAACGTGCCCAGCATGAACACGTCCGCGTGGGCGAAGTTGATTAGCTCGATGATACCATACACCATCGTATAGCCCAACGCGATGATAGCGATGATCGAACCGTTGGCCAGACCAACGAGAATCTGCTGGACAAGTAGAGCGGGGTTTTGGGCGATCTCGCGCGCGATGCGCTCGGGCTGGAAGCCCGCGACTGGCCCCAGAAGGAGGAGCAGGTAGAGCGCCACAAGGCCGAGGATGATATTTCGCCAGCGACGCGACAACCTCGGCCCAGTTCGCACAGGAGTAGATGTCGAGGCCATGGAGGCTCCTACTCGATATGAGTGGCGGGCGGGGGGACAGTTACCACCCCCCCCC
>CAZJJF010000398.1:0-3701 GCA_964546245.1 uncultured Anaerolineales bacterium | reverse complement strand
TGGCGAACCGTGGCCTCGACGACATTCTGATGCAGAGCTTGAGCATAGGTGCGGGCGCGAGTAGAGTCTGTCACCGGCTGTCTCCCGCGCGCCGCAGCTCAAGCTCACGATTGAGGAAATCGTTGACGAGCTGGCGCTGGCGCGTCTCGTCCATGGAGGCGCCGACGACGCGCTGGGCGGCCTGGATAGCCAGGTCGACAATATCGCGGCGGGCATCGGTGACCGCCTGCTCCCGCAAGCCCTCGGCCTCGCGCTGGGCATTGGTCAGAATCTGATCGCGCTCGCGCTGCGCGGCGGAGATGATCTCCTCGCGCACCTGCTGACCCTGCTTGGCGGCCTCGGCCAATTGCGCCGCATTGCGCTGACGCTCCTCGGCCAGTTGGGCCTGGAATGCCGCGCGCTCCTGGGCCGCTTCCTTGCTGATGCGCTCCGCCTCCGCCAGGCTGTCCTGGATGCGCTGCCGGCGCTGGTCCAGCAGATTCATGAGGGGTCGCCACACAAAGCGCGACAGAAGCCACAGAATGATGACAAAGTTGATAATGTACGAGATCAGGAAGTTGAGGTTGATACCTATCGCTTCCATACGCCACCTCCTTGTGCTGGCTGCTAGTTCCTTCCCCTCTAGCCCTGGGGCGCCAGGAACTTGAGGAGGAGGAAGCCGACCAGCGCGTAGATGGCGATGGACTCCGCGAACACGATACCCAGAATCATGTTGGTGCGGATGTCATTGCCCACTTCTGGATTGCGACCGAGGGCCGTCAGCGCGCCCAACACCACCAAGCCGATACCGATGCCTGGGCCGATCATGCCCATACCCACCGCGATACCAGCGCCAACCTGCGCAGCAGCAAGAGGATCCATGAGACGTTGCCTCCTTCGGCAGAGATGTAGCAGGAGAGTCTATATGCGAGAGACGAACTGGATGAGGGGTCGTCTCGCTACAACACACAGCCATGCGCGATGCGCCCTACCCCTCAAGCGTGGGCCTGCTTGGGCGCGCGGTGGTGAACGGCGTCCATCGCCGTCTCGGCCGTCGCCGCTGCGTCTGTATCCGCGACCGGGATCTCGGGATGGTGCTCGTGGCTTTCCATGGCGCCCGCCGAGAAGACGATGACCAGCAGGGCGAAAACGAGAGCCTGGATGAAGCCGATGAAGATTTCCAGCCCGGCGAAGGGAATGGGAACCAGCCAGGGCAGCAGGAACGACATCACGAATACGAGCACTGTACCCGCGAAGATGTTGCCGAAAAGACGAAAGCTGAAGGAGATGATCTTCGCGAACTCGGACACAAGCTCCAGCAACCCGACAAAGGCGGGGATGAAGCCGCTGAAGTTGAAGAACTTGTGCATGTAGCCGCGGAAGCCGTTGGCCTTGAAGCCTCGGTATTGAATATACACGAAGGCTACCAGCGCCAGGGCAATGGTGAAGTTGAGGTCCGTCGTCGTCGCCCGCAGCCACGGCAGCAGCGCGCCGTACTCGGGTACGTGGTGCTCCGTGTCCTCCTCAGGCTTGCCCAGGGCTTCCGCCGCCTTGTACGCCTTGGCGTCGGCCTCGGTTGTGGTGGGGCCTTCCACGGCGGTCACGGTGTACAACCAGGGAGCCAGTTGCTGCGTCTTCCAGGTCTGGACGCCCGCGATGTGGGGCTTCTCGATCACGCCAATGGCCTCGAAGCCGGGGATACGACCCCACCAATTGCAGGCCAGAATCACGATGAAGATAGTCATCGCCAGCGGCAGCATGGCCCGCGCCGTCCTGTCGCCAACCAGGTCATTGGCCTGGTTGTAGAAGAACTCCGCCGCCGTCTCCAGCGCATTCTGCAGTCGCCCCGGCACAAGCTCGCGCTTGCGCACCGCCAGCCAACCCACCAGCATCACCGTGACCTCGGCAATCCACAGCGCGACCTGGGTGTTGGTGATGGGGAAACCAAACAAAGACAGGCCGGGGATGACCTCGGCCTGTAGGATGATGGCTGGCAGGGGAACGGGGAAGAAGATGCGGCTGAGGACAATAATGCCGATGATAGCGAGGGAGATGAGAATGTTCTTGGGGGAGAGGATCTTGCTCACGCGCGCTCGTCCTCCTTGACCGGTGGTGGAGTGATTGGCGGTACATACTTCGATGCGGTCGCACTGTGCGCCTCTTCGATACGCTGATAGGCGTTAAGGGTATGGCGCACAATGAACACGGAGGCGGCCAGAGCGCCGATGACGAGGGCCACCAGCAGGCCCCACGGCCCAATTTTCAGCCGGTAATCGAGCGCGAGTCCGATCAGGGTCGGTATGACCAACAACAGGAACATCGCGCCTGCCAGGCGCACTATGCGCGCCACGAGACCATCTCGACCCATAACTGGGGAATCACCGCTCAGAGCAGTCGGGCGATAGGCCTTGTCCGCGCCTCGTCTCTAGAAACATGGCCCGCTGGGGGAAGTATACCAACATGGCCTACGAAACGCAACTCCAATTTTCTCTGATTGGCCCATCGAAGGTCCGAATCCGGTCTAAAGTCGCCGCCTAGTGCGGTCCCCAGCCGCCTTCTTCCACGGCGCGGAACAGGTCCGTGTCGCTGACGATGCCCACCAGCTTGCCGTGGTCGAACACCGGCAGGCGGCGCACGCGGTTCTCGATCATCATCGCCGATACCTGGCGCAGATTCATATCAGGCGGGATACGCAGAATAGGGCGAGTCATGATCTCGCGGACGGCGAGGGACTCTGGCGACAGGTCGTTGGCAACGACTTTGGAGATCACGTCGCGCTTGGTCATGATGCCCCAGTCGCCGCCGGTAGTCTCGGGCTGCACCAGCAGGCTCGACACGCCACGCTGGCGCATCAGATGCAGGGCCGCTTCGACGGTGGCGGCGGCCTCGATAGTCGCCACGTCACGGGTCATGATGTCCGACACGGATTTCGGATAGGTCACGGAAGCCTCCTGGCGTGCTTTGCGCCTCATTACGCTATGCGTCATTTCCCAGATTATACCAAACGCACAGGATGGGCGCAAGGATGGCGCCGCCCTACACCTCGATGATGGCCTTGATGACGCCCGCTTCTGGGTTAAGGAGGGTCGGGAAGACGTCTACCACCTGGGGGAACTCGACGCGGTGGGTGATCCAGGGCGTCGTATCCACCTGCCCGCTCTCCATGAGGGCAATGACACGGCGAAAGTCCCTGGCCGTCGCGTTGCGGCTAGCGTACAGAGTTGTCTCGCGGCGATGAAACTCTGGGTCGCTGAGGGTCAGGTCCCCCGGATAGTGGCCGACGAAGACCAGCCGTCCCGCGTTCGCCAGGTAACGCAGGCTACCGTTCATCGAGCCTGGGTTGCCGGTGGCATCAAAGACGGCTGTTGCCATGTCGCCATCAGTCAGGTCACGCACTTCATTGACGAGGGCATCGCCCACCAGAAGCGTGTGCGCGACACCGATCTGCTCGCGGCAGAAGGCCAGCCGCCGCTCATCCACATCGGCGGCAATGATGCGCGCGCCCGCCGCCTGGGCAAACTGAATCACCGTCAGGCCAATCGGCCCTACCCCCAGTACCAGGACTGTCTCGCCGTTGCTCAGGCCGGGGCGGTCCACGGCATGCGCGCCGATGGACAGCATCTCCACCAGCGCCAACTGGTCAAGGGTCAGCATCTGGGAGGGATGCAGGTGATGCAGAGGCGCGGTCAGGTAGGGGCGCATGCCACCGTCCACATGGACGC